>JACKGQ010000001.1:600000-770081 GCA_020631905.1 Candidatus Nomurabacteria bacterium | reverse complement strand
AGCGATATAGTTGTCGAATCATCAGTTAGAGGCTCTGGGTCGGAGGCAAGAGGCCAAATCGTTGTGTCGTGGCGCACAGACGAGCCTTCGACAAGCCAAGTTGCATATACTGAAGGGTCTGATGCAGAGGTATTTAATAGTAAAACTGCCGTTGATAACCGTCTAACAACCGAGCATATTGTGATAATTTCTTCTCTACCTACATCACGCGTGTTTAGTATTCAGCCATTGTCTGCAGATTCAGCCAATAATGAAGGGGTTGGAGAAACGCAGACCGTGATAATTGGCCGTGCTTCCGATAGTGCCCTTACGGTCGTATTCAACACACTTAAATCATTGTTTGGATTTTAACCATGAAAAGAGAAATTCTTTATCAAGTAGATGATGTCACTCTGAATTTCAAAGTTGGTGATCACAACGTTACGGCTATACAAAAAGGCAGTATATTCATACCAAAAGGTGAAATAACTATTATCTTTGGTCCTTCTGGTAGCGGTAAGTCTAGCTTGCTCAATATACTTTCAGGATTACAAAAACCAACTTCTGGCATCATGAAGTATAAGTCTGAAAACATATATGCCAACAATCAAGATGAGCTTGCTCATTACCGAGCGCATGAACTTGGTATAATCTATCAAACAAATTATTGGGTAAGAAGCCTGGATGTTCTTGATAATGTGGCACTTCCACTGTATTTTCTTGGCTCTTCTCGAGCAGAAGCCCACAAAAAAGCAAGCCATGCTCTACAACGAGTTAATATGCAAAGTTATGCCCATAAATATCCTTATTTACTTTCTGGAGGCGAACAGCAGCGCATTGCATTCGCACGAGCTATAGTTGACGACGCACCCGTAATAATTGCCGACGAACCAACTGGTAATCTAGATAGTAAGAATGGTGATAGAGTTATCGAATTGTTTGCAGAGTTTCAGCAAAATGAAGGCAAAACGATTATTCTTGTCACACATAACTTAGAGTACTTACCGATTGCCCAACATCTTATACAGATTCAAGATGGGATAATGACTCAAATTGAGCACAAAGACATATCGCCAACGGTGAAACAGCTGCTCAGTGACGTACAAAACCGCATTAGCACTCTTGCTGCGAAAGGTGCAAAGAAATGATGCGAAATACCCGCGGCGTTGACCGAAAAATCCTGCTGATGATAGCTTATCGTAACCTCGTAAGCAAAAAACTGCGTACCGCACTCACTCTTTTTGGCATAGCAATCGGCATAGGGTCAATATATTTTTTGCTTTCATTCGGACTGGGTTTGCAGAATATCGTCACCAACGAAGTGATAGGAAATCAGTCGATAAAAACTATCGACGTTACAACACCAAATTCCCGTATCATTAAGCTCGACGACATCACCAACCAACGTGTCGGTGACATAGCTGATGTTACAACACTTGGCAAAGCATATTTTTATCCCGGGAGTTTTCGCCTCAGCAATTCTGAATCTGATGCAATTGTCTACGGCATAGATGAAGGCTACGAACAGTTAACTTACCTTGATGTCATTGAAGGGGTATTGCCTACTCAAGCAGGCGATATTAAAAACCCGATAATTTTAAACATCGCCGCGCTTGAATCGATCGGGTTATCTAGTGATCCGAGCGCAGTCTTGGGTCAAACGCTTTCAATCAAGGTCCCTCTCGAAAAGGTGAGCGATAATCTGGAAGCGTTGGAGCAAGAGTTCACCGTGGCTGGCATAATTAGCTCTGGTGGAGGTCCTGAAGTATTTGTCCATAGCAGCGTATTCCGAGAGTTAGGTGTAGACGCCGCAACACAGCTAAAAGTAGGAGTCAAAGACGTTGCCAGTATTGAAACAGTACGCTCACAAATTGAAAGCTTTGGGCTAGAGACACAATCTCCAGCTGACACGGTCGAAGAAATAAATACTATTTTTCGCTATTTCAACTTCATGCTACTTGGTTTCGGTGGTATCGGCATGATTATTGCTGTCCTGGGCATGTTCAATACGTTGACCATATCGCTACTTGAGCGCACCAAAGAAATTGGTCTGATGGTGTCCCTAGGTGCCCGTTCGATTGATATGCGACTTTTGTTTGTGTTTGAGGCTGTGCTGTTGTCATTGTTTGGCGCCGTACTGGGTGTTGTTGGAGCTACAGTGCTCAGTGTACTAGTTAACTGGTTACTTAACCTGATAGCCGGAACACGCGGTGTCGATGATGCCTTTTGGCTGTTTTCTTATCCATGGTGGCTGTTTATTGGGACTATACTATTCATGCTCATGGTGGGTTTCGTAGTAGTCTGGTTGCCCGCACGCCGAGCAGAAAAAATAAACCCTATAGATGCGCTACGCAGAGAATAATAATGTCGTATGATAGCGCTTATTTTTCAAGTGCATAAGAAGTTCTGATTTGATGACAATCGTAGAAAAAGCTAATCAGCGAAATCATTGTCTACATCCTCGATTTAAAGCACTCTCTTAACTGCTTTAGGGTCGAATTCAGTTATCTTAACATCCATGATGCCCAGCCAAAATAAATGTACCACGTCCGAACGGATGTGGTACATTTATTTTAAGGTTCTGGCCAGGCTAGGATTTGAACCGTATTTTATCGAAGATAAAAAGGTTCGGTGAAGCGTAGCGCAGAAAAGAAAGCGCGCAAGTATTTTCTTTTCAAGCAAGCGGAAAAGGTGAAACCGCTATCCTACCTCGCCAGCCAAGATGCACACAAAAGGAGACCTTAGTGAACTTCGAACAATTTAAGGATTTATTGCTGATATTATTACCGCCTGTCAGTGCTTTATCTGGCGTATTTCTAGCAGAGTATCTGTCATCACGTCGTAATGGTAGACAATTTCTAGCAGAAGAAGTTATGCAAAAGAAATTAAAGCTCTATGAAAATTTATACGAGAAGATACAAGTGCTACATGCTGAAGCAGCTAACTTCTTTGAAAAAGCTAAATCAGCTAAAACAAAGGCAGAAGTGAGGGGTATTGCTGAAAGTTACATGCTAACGCACCTATCTATAGCTGAATTTACGGATGCAAATAGATTATTTATGGATAGAGATGTAACTGACCATATTTTACTTACTGCTTTAATTCCTTCAGAATTATTAGACTTAAATCCAATGAGCAAGAATTATACATCAAATATAGAAGGTTACTCTGAAAAATTTTTTGAAAACTACTCTACGGCCGTTGATATGATAGAAGAACACTCAGGAATACAAAGATTAAGAAAGTCATTGAATAAAATCAATAAGCCAAAAACTAAAAGCTATTATTCGGAGTACATGAAAGAGGCAAGGAATAAATACAAATCTAGACCATAACGCTCAGCCAAGATGTGCATCAATCTATTCCGAATGGTTCAGATCTTGACCGGTGTTCTGAAAATTTTACATGAAGTAACTCATAGTATTTTGGTGTATGATTTAGTCATTAACTAGGGGGTTAAATTATGTTAGGAATAGATGTAGGAGCTGTGCTGTTAGCTACAGGCTTAATGTATGTAATCGGAGCAATCTGGTACATGGTACTTTTTGCCAAGCAATGGGGCGAGATGTTTGGTTTCGACAAACTAAGCAAAGCCAAACAAAAAGAGATGCAAAAACAGATGATGCCAATGATGTTACTGCAACTTATTGTAACGGCGCTGAGTGCTTTTGCACTAGCCAAGCTGATTGCGCTAGCACCAGACTACTCCGTCTATAAGCTCGCAGTATGCGTTTGGCTAGGATTTTCGCTACCAACAATTGTGTCTAGCGTTATCTTTGGCGGGGTCGAGGCTAAATGGATACAGCGGCGAATAACGATTATGTCTACCGAATCTTTAGCTCACATCTTGGCGGCTGCTTGGCTAATCGGCCTACTCCAGTGAAACAATAATTAAGAAATGATAAGGAGACTTAGGTTGGTATGAAATCAGATTTAGCACCAAGAACAAGTACAAGAAGACCAGAAACTGCAATGTGGGATAGCGACCCTACGCCTTCGCAGCGTGTTGGTACGGCGGCGGTTATGGGTGTTTATGGGCCTAAAATCAGGAAAGATGAGGCACTGATTGCTCGAGCATTTAGCCCCGAGGGGTTATCTGCAGACGAAATTACTGCCCTAGAAGCATTACGAGACCAAGGTGTTGCCTGGCGATTTGGGCCAGAAGGGCTATTCTGGACAATGGCCACACCTGAATTAGGCCAAGATTAAACGTGCGCCACTGTCGCACAGACTTGTATGCAGACAGGGGAAGCCGAATTCAAACATTACGCTATGCTAAGGACAAAATGCATAAAATCGCAGCCACAGTCATCTGTAGATGGTAGACGTATATCGATTATGAGTCGCCATACTTTGGAAGACGGCGCAACACCAGATCCAGAAATACACGACGATCTTTATGATGAATGGTGGCCAGAGCTTGCCCCTCCGGCCAGACTTGTTGGTGCGTATTACAAAAGGGGACTATCTTGGCGAGAATTCGAGCAAGAGTACCAGAACTTCCTCAGACGTCCGGAAGTTGCGAGGAAAATTACCGAACTGATAGACCTAGCGAGAAACTGTACCGTAACAATCTTGTGCGTAGAAGATAAGCCAGACCAATGCCATCGTCGGTTGCTTGCAGAGGCCTGCCTCGAGGCCGCCAACGACCTAGAAGTTGTGATTCAATGACACTTCTTGAGAGCTATCTAACCATTGATACATTTGTTATATATTAACATTGTGGTATAATATGTTTGGGTGAGTTATCACCTTTGTTCTTTTCGTAGTATACCAATCCAATTTTACGGATATATGAACGTATTTTTTACTTTGATATGTCCGTAAAATCTAGCCACAGAAGGAGTGGGATATGGGAGCGGTACATGCAGCCATGGCAGGAGGAGCAGCGGGAGCTTCCCGAGCAGCCGAGCGCGCGCAGAGAATCCGGGCAGAACTTCGCAAGGAGTTTGATAATCCGGATAGTTTTAAAGAAGCTCTTCGTGTCTGGGATGATCTCGAGACTGCGAGAGACGGGAGTGTCGTTTTGAGTACGTATATCCCGTTGTTTTTCGAGTTTCTGGCGTTGATTGCTTCGGCATACATCCTCGACTGGCATAATAGATCTGGTGACTCTGGCGGTTTCGCGATGCTTGTCATCGCGGGCTGTACGATTCTGCTAGTCGTTATGCCATTCTTGGTTGGAGCAACCCTGGACAACATGTTCTTCAAGAAGCCAGCCGAGGACCGAATTCGATTGTCGACAATCGCCGAGAGGGTTCAGGAAATCGTTAACCAAGTCGAATAGCACTTTACTTGCAAGGAGAAAAGTTGACTACGGAAAACAAGAACTGCAGCAAATGCCGCGGGACAGGCCGCGTCAATGAGACGCGAACAGTCACAGACCACGCTAGGAGCATCGCTCTGGGTGTTGCCACGGGTATCGGGTATCTCCGGACCACTCGCCGTGAAACAGTCAGTGTGAAGTGCCCTAAGTGTGGAGGTAGCGGCAAAACCGCCGAGTAGTTCCACCCCCCCAGCCCGCCATTCTTCGGAGTGGCGGGCTAAAACATTTATTGAGTAAAAACTATTTAGACCAATTTACAAACGCAAGCGTCTATAACCTAAATCGAAGTTTATTAATGCGTAATAGTATAATTAAAATCGAAGAAGACAATGCAAAAACTTTATTCACTGCAACAAAACCTAAAGCCAAGCCCTTTGATGCCCGTGCTGTTTGTGGGCCATGGAAATCCTATGAATGCGATTTTAGATAACGATATCACTCGATCTTGGCAGAAGGTTGGCAAGCAACTTCCAGACGCACAAGCGATAGTTGTGATAAGTGCCCATTGGCTAACACGAGGTACACGAATAACGGATGCGCCGAAACAGCCAATCATTTACGATGTGTATGGTTTCCCAGACGAACTATACCAAACTAAGTACGATGCCAATGGCGACCCTGAACTGGCCAAGATTTTACAGGCTGCTTTTGTCAAATACGAAGCAAAACTAGATAGTACTTGGGGGTTAGATCATGGCACTTGGTCGATCCTCAAACACATTGCGCCCGAGCCAAAGGTGCCGGTTCTGCAGATAAGTCTCGACGTGAACCAAACCTTGGCACAAGTGGTCGAGATGTTTTCGGAACTCAAACGCATGCGCGAGCGAGGTGTGATTTTTATTGGTAGTGGAAATTTGGTACACAATCTTCGAATGCTAGACTTTAATAACCGAGTTTTTGACTGGGCCGAAGAGTTCGACAAAGTTGCAGCAACTCACATGAGTGGCCACGATCTCAAGGGTCTCACCAATCCCCGTTCTATGACCAAAACCGCGATGTATGCGGTCGAGATGGATGATCATTATCGACCAATGCTTGCGGTCATGGCCTTACTTAGCGGTCGTGAAGAAATCGCATATTTTAACGACAACATCGACATGGGTAGCATAAGTATGCGCTCGTTTATAACTGTTTAGATCGAGATGTATAAACTTTGGCTAGTTATAAAATGCCTCTAATCATAGTTAGATAGATGTCTGGTAAACTTATAGTATTAATTAATGGAAGTGCCAAAAACTGTCACTAGTCGTAGGTGGGACTCAGCAACTCGGAGCGAAGTATCACTGGAGTTGCCATTCGAGTATGATCAGATTAGTCTCGATAACGTAGTCGAGGCACTTGTGGTTGGTACCGATCAAGCTGGAAATTCACGCTACGTCATTACGAAAGTTGTCGAGGGCAAAAATGATGTCTGCGACGACTTCTTTGCAGATTATAATTCTGCAAAAGTAGAATATGGCTGGTTTTATGACTTCCCAGAAGACTATCGATTACTTTGCATGCAAGCCGAAAACGGATTTAGTTTGTTTAGGAAGTTAGATGAGTACACGACAGATATTTTGCCGGCGTCGGTAGGCGAGTTTGCTTTAGGCGACAAACTATTAATTAGCCACTACACTGCTTGGGGTCAATCACCTGATCATTCTGGGCGAATCGGCCTGCTGGTAACCGATGCAATAATACTAGAGCAGTTCGACGAAGTTGGCGCAGAGATCGAGCGTTTAGCAGCGCGCAAGCAACGACTTGCGAAGCAGTTGGTCAGGACAATAGAGCACCGTGAACGCTTAAAACTTAGGAGTCTGACCCGAATCGAGGCCGATGTCCCGAGCCGTGTTTTTGAACACTCACAGTCTGATGGCGATAATATTACAATTAGGTATGTTTTTGGAAACGGACCCGTCCAAGATCATTTTGTAGACATGACTGCAAGCGCTAGAGACTTTTTAAAGCAAGATATACTGGGAACCTTAAGATATAGCCAAGATGGAGGGACTTATGTTACTCCGCATTTCTTACCGTTTGGCATGGGTACAAAAGAAGACCCACTTATGGCGATCGCCCTTCATGTCCACACCGATACAGTGCTTAACCCTGCGGTTGGTGAGCAAACAGTTAGCTTGCTGATTGATGGTGTGACGTATAGCGGGTGTGTCGATCCAGAGATGTCCAGTCATTATTTTGAAAACCCAGGACACGATATATATTTTTTTGGATTTAAGCAGCAAGGTCGAGACTTAGATACTTTTCGGATGTCTAAAGAGCAAGCGCATGCGTATCATCAGCAACGTGAATTTAGGCATAAGGTTGTTATGGGTGGACTTTATGCAGCCTTACGCCAAGGTAGAGGAGTTTTCGATGACCCACAAGAGATGGAGGCACTCGAGCGCGAAATTGGCCAAGAGCTAGACAGTATGCCAATCGATGAAATAACTAAGTCACTCCATGCTATGCGACCGGATTATTCGGTTTCTGGTGGTGCCTGCATATTGGTGCCTCGAAGTATGCTCGATAGTATCGAGGTGGTTTTTCATAGAATCCAAGCCACTGGTAAAGATACTGAGTAGTGTAGTTATGTTTATTATGTACCTTGTTGCCAGAATTTAGCACAACCAGCGCTTCTGCCTGCGTTCAACGCCCAGCTCGGAATAAAGTTTGTGGCTCGGTCGTACTGGCAAAGGGCAGGCCATGTTTGTTTTGGTCCTATAACTCCGTCTGCGGTTAAGCCTCGGCTTTTCTGAAAAGTTAACACTTTGGAGAGAGTCTGATTTCCAAAATAACCATCTTCTACAAGTGCGTTACGACTTTCTTTTGATAGGTGCCAGTTCAATAGCCTTTGGGCGTAGATGACACAATTAGACTTACTCCCTTTTCGATAGCTATAATCTACACATCCAGCCGCATTAGCTTGGATGCTTGTCTGTCTTATTTTGTAAGCTGCTCCTCCAACAAAGACAACAACTAATACAGAAATAATCAACAACCCAATGTGGTGTATAAAACCTTGCTTGTTCATTTTTTTCAGATTTCTCCTTTATGTTTTGTGTTTATGTTAAAACAAGTATAGCATGGTACAAATCGGAAATGAATTTGTAAAAGTGAGAATTTTACTATAAAGATATGAAAACTCTGCAGCGTTGTATTATTAGTGCAGATAATTTAAAGTTTGTTATCGGAAAGGTGGTTACTAGTATATGACGAAAATCGTATTGGTAGTTTTAAGAAATCGGCTGTTGGTTGCTGTGTCTCTAGTGTTGCTGGCAAGTGTAGGTTTGGTTGGATGGAAGTTCTATGTATCTAGTCAAGAAGATACCCAAGCAAACAGCTATTCAAATTATGTAGATTTAACTGGCGGTTCTACGTGCCTGCGTGTCTGCGCGTGTAAACAATCTGCCAGTAGCACAGACTGGAACTTACTGATCAAAGCTGTCGACAGCAACACTACCTTACCTATGTCTTGGCAGTTGACTGTCAATGGCGCCGGTAAATCGATAAGTGGTACAGTTACCCCACAAGCAACCGCATATAAAACTACAAAAGTCAGTAAATCGGCTGTGAGTGTATATGGCACATATTCGTATTCTGAATTAGGTGGGCCGATTCCAAATTATTCGCTCAAAGACATCCCATCTTGCGATACAAGTAGCGACGTAAGCTAGATTAATTGTTCAAGATAACGACGCGGTAAACAGTATGCAAGGGGTATGATTATTTGGCTCTAGAAAACTGGCGTGGTATATTTCGACTATGAGACTTTCTAAACATATTCGAAGATGGCGAGCTCGAAGTAACGCACAAGTTTAAGATGCATCAATCAGATTCGAATTTTAGAGAGGAAAAGTAAATGAAACCAACAATACTCACCGGACTCCGCACCAATGCCGATTACCATCTAGGTAACTACTTAGGTGCTATGCAGCCAATCATCAGAATGGCGAACGCGCACTCCAATGAACATAAAGTACACATGTTCATTCCCGATCTACACAGCTTCACCTCACCTGTAGATTTTTCAACTTTCTATGAACAAACATTTAAGAATCTTAAAGTGTTTTTTGCGGCTGGCCTGCCACTCGATAACCCAAATGTGCATGTTTATCGCCAGGGTCATGTAAGCGCCCATTCTGAACTAACTGTCATCCTCAATAACTTTACTTCTTTTGGGCAATTGTCGAGGATGGTTGAGTTTAAAGAGAAGAAATCTCGATTAGAAGATGAGTTCGTATCGGTTGGTTTATTTGACTATCCGGTTCTGATGGTAGCCGACATCTTGCTTTATGATGCCGAGTTAGTACCTGTTGGCGATGATCAGCGCCAACACCTCGAGCTAGCTAGGGACACTGCCGAGCGCTTTAACAATCGGTTTGGTGAGACATTTGTGCTACCAAAGACCATCAAAGAGCAAGCCGCCTTTTTTGGTGTAGAAGAACCACTGCGAGTTATGAGTTTACAAAACCCTGATAAAAAGATGAGCAAAAGTGTGACTGATCCTGCGGGCACAATTACGCTCTTTGACTCCCCGCAAGAGGCTCGCAAAAAGGTGATGAGCGCAGTAACCGATAGTCTTGGCCAGATTAATTTTGACCGCGTTAACCAACCAGGCATTACTAATCTACTAACTATGCTGGCTGTTTTGAGGGGGCAATCACAAGCAGAGGTCAATCAAGAATTCGTTGGTCAAGCGCAGTACGGTGGCTTAAAGCAGGCTGTTGCCGACGAGGTCGAAAAAGTGCTGGTTGATCTGCAAGCAAGATTTAACGCTCTCGATGATACGGAGGTATTGAGCAAGTTAGAGCGAGACGAAGTCTATGCAAATGAGTATTCTCAAGCAATCCTCGCAAAAGTCCAGAGAGCAATTGGCTTAAGACAATAAACATCAAAAAAACAGCTATTGGTTTAGCTGTTTTTATGTTCGCTAATTACTAGTAGCGTGGGCGACGAAAATCGTTGCGGTCGCCTTGAGGTCGGCGGTCGCCGCGAGGGCGATCTTCTTGCGGGCGAGCTTCGCTAACTCGGACGTTGCGGCCTTTTAGCTCTTGGCCGTCAAGACTCTTGATAGCAGCTTGACCTTCTTCGGCATCTTCCATTTCGACAAAACCAAAGCCTTTTGATTGGCCACTGAACTTATCTTTAATAACGATAGCGCTTGTAACCTTGCCCTGTGCAGCAAAAAATTGCTCTAGTTCTTCGTCGGTTACGCTGTAGGCTAGTTGCCCTACGTAGATTTTGAATGACATTGCATTTCTCCTAATTATATTAATCGCTCGCGTTCTTACTGCTGCTCGCCATAGATACTTAGTTTCGCGACTAATATATGATACCGAGAGGTAATGTTAACCACTTGCTTGCGTCTATTATAACATAAACCTTTAGATAATTGCTAATGACTTTTGATTAATTATTGTTATGTAAAAAATGCTAAATTGGTTGAGGCAGCTGTACTTTGTGCGCTTGAACGACAAGTGGTGGAGGTTCGGTACAATCTTATGATCATTACATATTTAAGCGTGGCTTATGTGTAATATGAAAGTAAATAAATATTGTAATAAAAGTGATCACATATACAATTAGCTTATGCTTAGAATAAAAATTGCTAGATCGGGCAGCGTAATCGTCATAGCATCGGCTGTATTTGTGACTGCGCTTGTGGTTTCGGCTGGGGCATATTATGTACTGGGACGAAACAATACGAACTCGAATGAGTACCGCGGTTATGAGCAAGGCATGTGTAACGAAGGTTACTACGAAGCATGGGGTGGTGGTGCGCCAACCGGTGATCCAAAACTAGATAATGTGTGCTTATCGAAGAGCGAAATAGATTCACGCGAAAAAGGTTTTGAAGAGGGCATGACTTTGAAACCAGTGATCATGCTATACGCCGATCAAGATACCGATTTTAGCTTGACACAGAAATTCGACGTCAGTGACTCGTTTATTTATCCTGCCTATAACCAAGACAATGGCTGGTATGGTACAGTCCTGGGTGGTCCAAACGGGGACATATTAGTTGATCATCGAGAATATGACTACCTATTTTGGGAAGGTGTGACTGCCGATAATTATGATTTTAGTACTGGCAATATTGTTACTAAAGCTGATACGACGGCTTTCCTCGAGCAAGCATTAGCAGCCTATGGGCTTAACGCTCGTGAAACAGGAGACTTTATTACATTTTGGGCACCTAAACTGATGAAACACGACTATAACATTATAAGTTTTGTGAACGACCAGTACGCTGCCAGTCATCCACTTGAGGTTACGCCGATGCCAGATTATGTTCAGCGGGTGTTTATGGTATATAAGCAGGCAACCGCCACCTCGAATGTTTCCAGAGTACAGACTTTTGAGCCGGTAGCGAAACGTCACGGCTTTTCGCTGATCGAGTGGGGTGGCCGAGAAATAGTAGATTAAGTGCCGAGCTGTTTTTGGCATCGACGTTGGTTGACAATAAATAACCCCATCCCGATAAGGGAGAAAGCGTAATCTTTTAACGTTTCTGGAAAATTTGAGCTCAGAAAAAAGTCTGTTTCTGGGGAGTGAGGGACTAAGTATAGTTGGCCAACTTCGGCCGAGAAATTCGCGATGGTGGCGCCAGCAACAACATACCCCGCTCGAGTAGTTCTTGAGCGGAATCTAGATGCCAGGGTTCCGGTTAACGCACCAATATAACCGAGAATCGGGTGTGACAGGCTTTCGCCAGCCTCGCGTAAAATATCTGGCCATTTCTGAAAGTAGCCGTGTCTTTGTCCATAGTATCCATAGACTGCCGTTGCTCCTAGAGTAGCTAAACTGGCGATGTGGTGCGCCACAATTTCTACCTTACTGCCCGATAGGTTGGCGAGATTTTCTTGTTCCAACATCAGATAATTCTACTCCATCAACTAGCTTTAAACATATTTAACAAGCAGTAATCGAGCAATTTCTAAATCTGGGTTTGCATCTAGCGCTAGCTATTAAGGTGTCTCGAGTTCTTCGATAAGGTCGTTTGTAGTACTTTGACCATCTTTTGATACGAGCATTTTTACTGTTTGCCGACTACTTACACCAGCTTCGAAATAACCAAATATATATGTGCAGGAGTCCGAGTCTGGAGTGCATATTTCGGCAACACAATAATCGTGGCTGCTAGTCTGATTAACAATCTTCGAGTTTAAGATGTTTCCGCATTTACGATATGGTTTTACTTTTGTAAACGAATTTTCCTGAGCGACCAATCGCAAAATATTTAGCTGGGACTGAAAGTCATTATTCTGAAGTGTGTTATTCGACACCCAGAAAACCGTCGGTTCTTGTTTTTGAACGATAACGTTGTCTACGAACAAAGCAAATTGTTCATTTTTTAAGACGTTCTTGTTTTTAAGGTGTGGTAGTAAAAATATTAAAAACGAAGCAATAATAATACCCGTAAAGATGATTGCAGACACTATGTGGTATCGCTTATACCTATCGTAGGAATCAGATGACATACCGCTAAATAATATATGACTCTAGCAAATAAGTATAACTATTTAGATTGTGTAATATTGGTGGTGATTCAGACAAATTTCAGAATTTGCCGGCAGACTATCTGGGTTATTAACAAATTTAAGGTAAAATATACTAATGCATAAGTATTTATTGGCGGATAACAGACTGCTTACCCCTACAATTCGACAGTTGACTTTAGAATGTGATGCCGACAGTGAACCAATTCTTCATCAACCCGGGCAGTACGCCGCGATTAGCCTGCGTGATCGGAAACGTCCGACCGCCTTTAGATGTTTTTCGATTGCATCTTCACCAACAAACCAACGGGTGTTGCAGTTTAGTATCCGTGTTGGAGGTAAATATACTTCGGCACTCGAGCGCCTCGAAAAGGGCGACGAAGTTGCCGTACGTGGGCCATTTGGCGCCTTCGTCTTAAACCAATACGAGCACAAAGATTTAGTGATGTTTGCTGGCGGAATTGGAGTGGCTCCGTTTATGAGCATGATTCGCTACGCGTCGGAGCTGAAGCTAGACAATAAACTTCACCTAGTTTATAGCAGCCGTAACCAGAACGAAATTGCGTTTTACACAGAGTTAAACCAACTGGCAAAACACAATCCGAACCTAACGATTACACATGTTATAGGGGAGGGTGGAACTGAGAAACTTGTCAATCAGCGCGCGCTTCAGGGCAGGCTAGATGCTCAACTATTATCTAAGCTGAATCTTGATTTCCGTACACAAACCTATATGACCTGTGGCCCACCGCCCTACATGAACGCAGTAATTAGTTTACTGAAAGAACATGGCGTAGACCGCGAGCGTATCTTATCGGAAGCCTTCAGCCAAAGTTCGGGTGGTCAAACTGGTAAACTGGCTATCTGGCCATTTAATATGTATGCCATGAGTGGGCTAGCACTGGCAATAATCGCATTTTCAATTGTCATCAATGACTTGTATAAGACCCTGCCAATACTCCAGGCCCAGGCTGATCAAGTAACGGTTGCTCCAACTGGCAGTACCCTAGACAATTCGGCAGGCTATAGCTTACATACTCGTGTTAATAGCTTGCAGCCTCAAGTAAGCACCGATCTAACCCAAGCACCCATAGTAAAAACAGTCCCGTCGAGCAGCTCATCATCTAGTGGTGCTGGGAGTTATAGTACAACTGTGCCGGTTACGCCACCTAGGAGCACAGTTTCGTGATTTTCCAGCAGTCAGGTCAGGCACTTGGCTCAAACATAGATCTGCGCATAGAGGCAAATAATCCAGACCAGGCAAACAAAGTATTTAAATCTCTGTGGGACAAAATATTCAGTTTCGAGGCAAAGTTTAGCCGATTTAAGGTTGAGAGTGAGCTATCTAAGTTTAACGCTAGAGCAGGTAAAGAAGTCGAAATATCCGAAGATTTTGCAAAATTTCTCGAAAAGGTTAAACAGATGTCGCGATTGACGGATGGTTTATTCAACCCATTTGTACTACCTGCGCTTCAGCGGGCAGGCTACACCAGATCGCTAATCGACGATAACCTATCTGGTACAGATTATAGTCAACGCATGATTGCCAACTGGTCAGCTCTAGAGCTTGGTGTGGGTAGGGCAAAGATACCCCGAGGCACGGCGATAGATATCGGTGGTATTGGCAAGGGCTACCTGGCCGACTCGTTAGCAGGTTGGTTGGATGAGTCCGGAACGGAGGTTTATTGTCTATCGCTTGGAGGTGATATTATCGCTCGCGGCGGTACATGGCCGATATATATTCAGTCGGCCAAAAAACGAGCAGAAGATGTAGCAGTATATGAAACAGATAGAAGCAGGTTTGCAGTTGCAACATCAGGACAAACTAGGCAACAAAATGGTCGGCTGCAGTCACATCAAATCGATGTATCTACGGGTGAGTTAAGTCTGTCAGAATTTGAAATTGCGACGGTTGTTTCTGAGACCGCAACGATTGCAGATGTATTGGCTAGTCTAGCCTTAATGCGCGGTCGAGATTTTGCACGGAGGTTTGTTGAATCTGGACATTTACAGGCAATATTGTTACAGTCAAGTGATAAAGTTTATGTCGACGGGGAAGGTATACAGCTATTAGGCAACAAAGATCTCGCGGCCGACAGAAAGAGGCGGGTCTTAAATGCGTAAATTTGTACTTCTGACAATTGCAATCAGCCTGATTGCAGTAGTTGCGATTTTTGGTCGTCAAAATAATCGAGTTGTCGAAGCTCAGTCGGCGACAAGCTCTGCTCAAGTGAGTGCAGCCGAGAGTCCTTCTGTGGCAGATGGTTTGGTGCAACGCTTAGAAAATTCATGGCCTTGGTATGTTGCACGTGCTTCGGGTATGTTGGCAGCAGTCTCTCTGATTATCCTGATGTTGTCGGGTATTGGGATGATTACTGGTCGAACATTTGGCTTTTTAGAACCAATAACCGCTTGGGCTTCGCATCGGGCGCTTGGTATAGTTTTTGGCCTTGCAGTGCTACTACATATCGGGTCACTGATGTTTGATAAGTTTGTGCCATTTGGCCTAACTCAGTTACTGGTACCTTTTTCCTCAGATTTTCGACCAGTGAGCTTATTTGGCTTTTCGCTGGGTTCACTGTATGTCGCTCTCGGTGTTTTGGCGCTATATTTGACGGTTGCTATCATCATCACTTCATTAGTTTGGATCAACAAAAAGCCTAAAATCTGGAAAGTGACTCACATATTGAGTTATTTAGTGATTATTTTTACGTTTGTTCACGCGCTAGCAATTGGAAGTGACTTGTCGGTAGCTTGGATGAGATGGCTCTGGATTGGCCTAGGATTACTTATTTTGTATGCTAGTTTAATGCGTTTCAGAAGGGCTTTCACAGTATGAAACTAAATCGAGAACTTCGTTCACATCGAAAAACAGTTACCAATCGTTTACTCTGGGTTTTGTTTTATCTGATTGTTATTGGTGGTATGGCAGTCTATGCGTATAAGTTATATAACCAGCATGAGAAATCACATATACCAAATGGTTATATAGAGCTGAAGCTAGATAAGGTTCAATACCAACTCGGGGAGTCGGTTGAGTTTACTGTAGTTAATCACTACCCGTCTCCAATATATGTCTTAAATCAGTGTCCCAACGAGCCACTCCATGTTTTTGAATGGCAAGACGAAGTCTGGGTACAGTTACACTCAAAGGCTGTTTCGAGCGATAGCGATTGCTATAAGCAACCTAGAAATGTGGCTATCGCAGCCGAAGCTAGCCGCAGCTATACATTCGACGATTGGCCAGATTTATTTGATCATCCAGGAGTGTATCGTGTTGTCATGGCGGTCGATCATAGTACAGACCTACCATATCAGGATTTCGTTGTTTTAAAGCCAGCAGAAGTAATCGAGCAAACTGTACCGGATAATTTGCCACCTCCAAAGGCAAATACAGATAATCGCATAAATGTTCGACACGACGACTACGAAGACGAGCACGAAACTGAGGATGATTAATATCAATCACAATGACTAAAACGGGCACTAAACTAGCTAGCGGAGTTGTTCACGATCTGCCAAAAGATTTCCGAGATGCAATTGCTGGGCATGATTTTGCCACTAAACTTTGGCAAGATATCACACCACTAGCTCGCAATGAATGGATCTGTTGGGTAACAGATGCTAAAAAAGCCGAAACTAGACAAAAGCGTATTATTGTCGGACTTGATAAGATGAAGAAAGGTATGCGGCGCCCCTGTTGCTGGGCAGGCTGCAAACATCGTTAATTCTGTTCGCTCGATACCTTGCGCAGAATAACGCCTTCGTGTGGCTTTAAGAATAAATAGCCATTACGAACGCTACAGTTTAAGCTGTTGTCGGTATTTAGAACACAGTCGTAATTATGCACGTCTAGCTTAATTGTTTGATCTTTGTATGACATATTTAAGGCTATTAATAATTCTTGGTCGTCTAACCTACGGTGATAGCAATATACGTCGATAGTGCTTAAATTATTCGATTCGTAGCTACCATAAACTAAGGCGGGGATTTCAGCTCGAAGTTGGATGAGTCGTTTGTAAAGACTCAAGACAGAGCTTGGGTCGTGTTGTTCGATGTCAACATTAAATACATTATAGTCTTTAGCGATAGGTAGCCATGGTTCGCCATTTGTGAAACCTGCCCCTGGCTGATTGGCCCACTGCATTGGGGTTCGTTCTGGATCGCGACCAGGCCGATTTGTCTGTTTGCTTACTGGGTCGTGGATTTGGGCTTGGGGTATGTCTGTGTCGTGCATACCGATTTCGTCGCCATAATAAATAATCGGCATGCCCCTAAGAGTCATCTGAAGCATAGCAGCAACTCGAATTTGATGGCTACCAGCCCGGTCGGAGATCCTAACCACATCGTGATTACTTAAGGCGTGGTTTGGCCATTCATGTGGTTTTAGCCTAGTTTCGTATTCTTCGACAAACTGACGGATTGTCTGGGCGTCCCAATGAAGTTGAGAAAACCTGATATTGATTGGTGCGAAGCGATCTGGATTGCTGTGATCGTGATGCCAACGAAGATTGTCGAGACCGGCGTAATCTTCGGAGATCATAAATAATTGTCTGTCTGGGTAGTCGTTAAATACTTGATCGAAGTACTCATACAGTAGATACAAGTCCGGGTGGTGTTGAGTGAGGCTATGAATAAACTTTGTATAATCCCATCGACCCGGTCGCCAATCTGGGTTTAGAGGTTCATCGCGGAATTCAGGGTCTTTAAAAACATGCGCAAAAGCATCCGTGCGGAAGCCGTCTACACCGCGATCGATCCAGAAGCGCAAGATATCAATCATGGCTTGTTTAACCTCTGGATTGCGCCAATTTAAGTCTGGCTGCTCTGTTAGGAAGGTATGCAGGTAGAACTGATTGGTTGTCTCATCCAATTTCCAGGCTGAGCCCCCAAACATCGAAATCCAGTTATTCGGCGGCTCTCCATTTGGTTTTGGGTCGCGCCAGATATACCAGTTTCTTTTAGGGTTTTCACGACTAGACTTTGATTCGATAAACCATTTATGTTCCTCAGATGTATGGTTGATAACATAATCCATGACGATTTTAATGTCTCGTGCATGGGCCTGCTTGACGAGTTCATCGAAATCTTCAAGGCTACCAAACAACGAGTCTATGCTCGTATAGTCTGAAATATCATAGCCAAAATCTTTCATTGGAGATGGATATATCGGTGAAAGCCAGATACTATTCACGCCCAAATCTTTTAGATAGTCGAGCCGCTTGGTAATACCGCGAAGGTCGCCCACGCCATCGTCATCTATATCTTGAAAACTCCGAGGGTATATCTGATACATGACCCCGGCACCCTGCAGTGGGGTATTTTTGTTTTCGAACATAAACTAATCTTATCATGCCTATGCTTAAAATGTTACAATGTGCCTTAATGTCAGAGCATAAGCGTAATGTGGGAGCGGTAGTTGTATCGAAGGGAGTGTCATTTCGTGTTTGGGCTCCTTTTGCGGACAGCGTAGACGTGGTTGGTGACTTTACCGTCGAACCAATCGCCATGAAATCGGAAGGTGATGGCTACTGGCATTGCCTTGTTAAGCAAGCAATGGTGGGTCAGAAATATCAATACGCTGTTCATCGAAACGAGCAGATATTCTACCGGAACGATCCAATGGCGCTGTATATGCCAACCGCTAAAGGTCCATCCGTTATACCAGACACAAGTTTTGATTGGCAGGATGACAGCTTTGTGCCACCACCTTTAAATCAACAAATAATCTACGAATTACATGTCGGCACGTTTTATCGACCAAACCCATCTACTCAAGCTAATTTCGAAAATGTCATCGAGAAACTCGATCATCTTGCCGAGCTTGGAATTAATATGATTGAGCTCATGCCGATAAGCGCTATGTATAACGATCAGGGCTGGGGTTATGCACCTATCTACATTCACGCTATCGAAAGTATTTACGGCGGTCTCTTCGGGTTCAAAACTCTAGTGCGTGAAGCCCATAAGCGGGGGATCGGTGTAATCGTGGATGTAGTTTACAACCACTTCTATCAAGATATCGAACACGGACTCTGGAGGTTTGATGGGTGGTATGAGAACGATGGGGGTGGAATATACTTCTATAATGATTGGCGTGGTAATACTCCATGGGGTCTTCGACCAGATTTTGGCAGGCCTGAAGTACGACAATATCTTTTAGATAATGCATTAATGTTCTTGAGCGACTGCCATGTAGATTCGTTACGGCTTGATTCGACTCACTACCTTCACAATGTAAAAGGCAACAGTCAGCTTATGGGCGATAACTTGCCAGAAGCATGGAATTTTATGCAGGGGCTTAACCAGTTAGCAAAAAGTATCGACGAGCATAAAACCATCATTGCCGAAGACCATGCCGATAATGAGTACATCACAAAACCAATCTCACAAGGTGGTGCGGGCTTCGATGCACAGTGGGACTTAGGGTGCCCGTATGTGTTAAGAGATACTTTGTGGTCTTCGAACGCAAGCGAGATAAACTTAGCTGGGCTGCTCTATCTGTTGAATCATAGGTTTAATGACAGGGCGTTCGAACGCATAGGTTTTGTCGACTCACACGACTCGGCTGCCAACGGGATGGTACGGTTTAGCAACGCCATCTCTCCAAAAGACCCCGAGAGCAAGTTTGCAAAGCAGAGGCAACTGATTGCTTTTGGGATTATTACGACTGCCCCGCTTGTGCCGATGCTGCTTCAGGGACAAGAATTCATGGAAGCAGGTGATTTTAACGACTGGCGATCTTTAGATTGGCGGAAATCAGATAAACATCAAGGCATCGTCTTAGCCCATCAACATTTAATTAGTCTACGTAAAAATACAGCCAATGTTAGCAGTGGACTTCTAGGTGAGCACTTGAATGTCTCGCACATTGATGACAACAATAAGGTTGTAGCCTATCATCGCTGGGATAACGGTGGCCCAGGCGATGATGTAGTTGTTGTTATAAATTGCAGCAATCAATCGTTTGAAAGTTATGAGATTGGTTTCCCAAGGAACGGCTTGTGGAGGGTTAGATTTAATAGTACTTGGGCTGGATATTCGGATGACTTTTCAGATATCTTGGTTGCAGATGTATTTGTTGACAACGGGCGCGGATGTTTCAATCTGCCGGAAAATTGTATTTTGATTTTGTCTCAAGATAGTTAAAGGTTAATAATTCTTGTTTGCTATACTGTCTGTTACTTTATAAACAAGGCAAAAAAGTTTGAATCGGATTCTAGCTGTAGATATTCTGCGTGGTTATTTCATATTCGTAATCATCATTGATCATTTAGGAAGATTTCCAGGGCTATTCGAATTATTCACTGGGAAGGGACAGTTATGGGTGTCTGCTGCCGAGGGATTCTTCTTTGTTTCGGGTATGATGATTGGCTTGGTTAGAGGTAAGAGGGCGCTCAATAAACCTTTTCGGCAAGTTGCCAAGAAGATACTTTCAAGGGCTTGGGTGCTTTACATATGGAGTGTCGTGCTGACGCTTGGGTTTACGGCAGTTGGCATAATGCTATCTGGACACGAGGGAGTTAAGCCGGGCTTAACAGCCTCGCGCGATTACATACAAATCTTTAGAGATACATTAAGCTTAAACTATGCTTATGGCTGGACAGATTTTCTGGCCTTATACGTCAAGTTTATGGTGTTTGCACCTGTTGCTATTTGGCTGCTACGGAAAAACATGTGGTATTTAGTGTTGGCTGCAAGTGGTTATATCTGGTATCAAAGTGGCATTGCTCATGACCAGGGCTGGCAGATATTATTTTTCGGAGGCACGATACTTGGTTACTATTTGGATAAAATTGAGTCAACGGTACTCGGATGGAAGAAGTATTGGCAAAGACTGTGGCTATACGCAATTTATGGCCTGACCATTGGTTCGTTGATTGTTAGTATATATGCGGTCCACGGAAGAACCGTATTAGAAACCATGAATATGAGTGTGCCAAACTGGCTTGTTGAAAGTCAGGCGGTAATTAATCAAACTTTTGGTGCCCATTTTGAGCGGATCTCATTACAGTTGCCACGTCTGGCGATGTTCTGCCTATGGTTTGCTGCGTTGTATGTTTTAACTCGCCGCTATGAAACTTTAATAATCAATAAGACTAAAGATTTTTTTACTTTGTTTGGTCAAAACTCACTCTACGTTTTTATTATGCAAGGTATAGTAATTTTCTTTGTCGATCTATTCTTGCCAAGAGGAAATCAATTCATCTTTAACGTGTTAATAAATACCTGCGGACTTATGTTTTTTTATACAATTACGAAACGCGAAATATTGTTTAAGGTTGTGCCCCGATAAAATACTAGACATTCACAAAGTGCTCATGTATATTTCTTAGCCATGTACACATACATTCTGATCGCACATATTATTGCAGCTAGTGCGTCAGTTGGCTCTATTTTCTTTAGTATGTTCTCTAAACGAAAGTCCTATTACGTTTATAGTTCAAGTTTAGTCGCCACAGCCGCCAGTGGTGTAGCGATGATTTTTCTAGGAGCAGATACAGTAATGGTTTGTGTCAGACTCGCTAGTTTAGTTGGTGTAGCTGTTATCTTTAGGCTACTAGTAGTTAATAACTTTGCTCGAGCTAAGAGCTAAAAATCTCTATCGTTATATTTTCCCGTCCCACACCGTAGTTAATTAATTGCTCTCTTACGGATTGCATCATTGGTGTCGGTCCGCAGATATAAAAATCTAGTTTTGCTAGGTCCTTGCTGATGTATTTTCGAATAATATCCGGGGTGATAAAGCCGACCTCGATATTTCGACCCTTAGAATTTTCGCTGAGTACATCTACATAACGGCGACCAAGCGCGAGTTTGAGCTCTTTACGCATAAAGGTGCTCTGAAGATTATGGTTGCAGTTGAATAGAAATATGTGCTTATTTTTACTGGCTAAAGCGTGCTCAATAAACGGTATTACTCCAATACCGCCAGCGATTAAGACGGTTGGTTTTTTGGCACTAATCTTTTTAGTAAAATTACCATATGGCCCATCTAACTTAACCGTTTGTCCAATCTGCAGTTTATTAAATCTGGAGGTAGATGATCCATGAAGCTTTACGATTAAGTTGAGTGTTTTATCTTTTCGTATCTGTTGAGATACAGTCAATGGGTATCCATACTGGAATAATCTAGATTTGATAAATATATATTGACCAGGCAAAGATTTTAAGGGTTTTTTGATGGGTTCGAATGTAAAGCGGTATATTTTTGGATTTAATTCTTTTTTTGCGATTAATTTATAAGAAATCTGGCCAAAACCGAAGAAATGGATAGTCTGCAATACTATAGTTACTAGATACAAAAATACTATCAAGAAGAAACCAACTAAGGCTGGATCAGAATTAGACAATACTCGGCTCAAGCTGTATGCGTGCACAAACCCGAGTGGGAGCGCTAAGTGTAAGGTAAGCCGCAAATATCTAGGTAAACTTGCCGAGGGCTTAAATCTATTCACGATGTACGCTAACCAGAATACAGCTAGAGTTAGTATCGCTAGTTTGCCGATGATCACTGCTGGCAAAGAGAAGCCAGCAATTCTCGGTAAGATAGTTGCTAAAATTTCCCAGCCATATGTATACGCAGTGATTATTGGGTGAATAAGTAACAATACTGATGCAAGCAGAGTGAGCTGTGTGGTAATCGAACGAGTTAGAGTTAGGTCTCTTGTGAATTTTCTAACAATCAGTCGATTACTCAATACAGTTTGCCAAAATAAAAAAAATAACCCAATCCAACCTGTCGCCTGAGCGAGCCATGCGATATATGCATTTAGAGCAACTGTACTAAAACCCTGGTAGCTAGGGATATCACTAAAACCTAAAACAATCGCTGCCGAAAGAAACGCAAACAGCACCAACAGCCCCCGATGTTTGTTATAAACTCGCATATTTCTGGCATCAAGTATAGCAGGGATAAACCGCTTTGGCCACGCTTGAGCTAGCTATCTGCTATACTGGCTGGGCAATAATTAGGAGAGAAAATGTCGGATATTAGTTATCTAGTTGACACTCAAGAACAGCAATCGCTGACTGATAGATTTTACGAAAAAGACTACACCCAGAAATGGCCTGGACTAACCCATAAACACGCGAAAGAAATTGGCGATGAGATTGGTGTTGATTGGTCGATCGTAGATCTTGGGCAGTTCATACAGGGTATAAAAGAGGAAATGGAGCACGGTCATCAGTATGGACCAAATACAAAAGTCCATGATGATGACTATGTTGTGAGTGGTCGGATTGCATATGCACATTTACTTGAACGTGTAGATTACTACACTGCGTTAGAAATTATGGAAAAAGAGGGTGAGCGCAAATTTGAGGCGGGTCAAGCGGCTCAAAAAAAATGGGTTGCCGACCAACGCGCTAAACACCAAGGTACTTGGGATAGCGCTTGCGCCGAGGGTGTATAATAGAACTACTAAGCAAGGGAGGAAAGCATGGCATTTGACACTACAGATATGGGCCCAAACCCTTGGGTCGTCGATATCGAAGAGTTAACAACTAGCAACGACAAGTTTAGGGTAGCAAAGTGGACCGGCACGTACTTTCAAATGACAGTTATGAGTATTAAGCCTGGCGAAGAAGTTGGGCTAGAAGTTCATCACGATGTCGATCAGTTCTTGCGACTCGAGCAAGGCAAAGCCAAGGTTGTGATGGGCCCAAGCGAAGACAATCTAGACAAAGAGTGGACAGCTGAAGATGACTGGGCGATTTTTGTTCCCGCCGGCACCTGGCACAACATCATTAATGATGGCGACGAAGACCTCAAGCTTTACAGCATATATGCCAAGCCAGAGCACCCTCATGGCACAGTTCACGAAGACTACGCCGAAGCCATGGATGCTGAACACAGTCACTAGGCAATCGCTTGAACAACAACCGAAAAGTTCTTTGCTACACGTTTAGAACATACCCGCACATCAGTAGTTTGGGGGGTATTTTTGATGATGTAGTTATTCTTGGAGCAATCAAGCGAGATCTAAAGGTCGTGTTTGACAGGCTGCCAGACTATAACAAAGTGGTTGGAGTAGCTAGAACAAATACTTATAGCCGCTCAGAGCCTGTTGCGATAAACCAGTTTAACAAGGGTAAGATTAATCGAAACGGTGCCGAAGATCTAGCGCTTAGTTTAGATTGGTCGTTTCCAGCCGCTAAACGACCAACAAAGACCTTCTGTAATTATGCAGCCTATATGGTGCAACAATATATAGAAAGCTCAGGACTTTCAATCAAACACAGTTTTGTACATATAAACGATCGTGATTTAAGTAAGCTCGACTATAGCCACATTGTTACGACCGCGGCGGAGTAAAATAAACCCATATTGCTCAAACCTAGCGATGTCGGAGTCTAGGTTTAGTTTTTCTGCTCGTAAGCCAGCTTTAATAGCCCCTGTATCCAAAAAAGTTCTGGCTTCAGACTTACTGCTTGCCAAGCCGAGCTCAGTTAACAAGCCGGGGATATCGTTTAGCTGATTTCGGTTTTTTAAGATAACCGGGAGTTCCGTTTTAAGACTATTAGCTATCTCTTCGTTAACTTCCGTTTCAGTTGCTGCAAAAATAATCCCAGTTACTGCCTGCACAGTTGCTAGGTTATCTTGGCCGTGCACAAGCCGGGTTACTTCCTCGGCTAGGCGTTTCTGAGCTTTGCGCAGGTGAGGTTCGGCTCGGTGTTGTTCCATGAGCTGATCGATGGTTTCTTTATCGAGTTCGGTGTAAATCTTTAGGTAGTATTCCACCCCTTCGTCGTCGAGGTTTAGCCAAAATTGGTAGAACTTGTATGGGCTAGTTAGGTTGGGGTCTAGCCAGACTGCGCCCTCTTCGCTTTTACCGAATTTTTTACCAGTAGCCTGGTTTATAACGAGCTTATTAGTAATCACATTAACTTCGCTACCACGAGCCCGGCGAATTAGGTCGACTCCTGACAAGCAGTTACCCCACTGATCACTTCCACCAAGTTGCAAGGTACAGCCGTAGTTATCGAAAAGGTACAGGTAATCCATGCCTTGGAGCAGGGTATAGCTAAACTCGGTATAGCTGATACCTTCGCCACCTTCACCCATACGCTTGGCGATGTAATCGCGCTGCACGAGTGGGGTCATCGAGTAGTGCTTGCCGATGTCGCGCAGAAATTCGAGCACAGTCATGTCTTTGGTCCAGTCTAAATTGTTAACTAGAGTGTAGTCCAAGCCACTAAAGATCTTCCCTAGTTGTACTTTGGCAGCCTCGACGTTGGCAGTGATGGTTTCGACAGTTTGCATAGGTCGTTCTTTGTCTTTGCCACCTGGGTCGCCAATTAAACTTGTAGCTCCACCGGCTAAGATGATGGCTTTATGGCCATGTCTAATCATCGCTCGGTCTAGCATCATAGCTGCTAAATTACCGATGGTTTGCGAAGGCGCAGAAGCATCGAAGCCATGATAGAAAGTGACGGTCTGATTGTCTAGCTGGCTTAGGTCGCTATAGGTTGAGTCTTGGACAAATCCGCGCCATTGGAGTTCTTCTGATAATGTCATTTTGTATATCCTTATTTACGTAATAAAACCCTAAAAAAATCTCTAGTCACCCCAACGGGGTATAGTTTAGATAAGAGTTTCGGTACGTTTGCATCAGATTAAGTTTACAACATTTAATAGCGCATGTCAGCTTGCAACAAAACTGAGACGCGCTATAATCCATAAGCACTTAGTAAATCTCTAAAGAAAGGGCGAGTTCTTTATGACCAAATCTGTATCAACTAAGAGTTTAGTACTCGGGGTAGTGATCATATTTGCGCTTATATTGCCATCTCTGACCAAGGTAGAAGCGCATAACGGAGGAGCCGATAACTCTAATGATAGCTCTAAAACTGAATCAGAATCGGAGACCGAACACGCGGTCGATGAGGGCGAAGTTGAGCGACGACTTCACGACTATCAGGAACATGCCGCAGAAGCTCGACATGAACGACAAGACGACTCCGAGCGGACCGAGGCAAGATTGCTAGAGCGAAAAACGAAGTGCGAGGAACGTAAAGATCGAATCGCCGATAAGATGAATGGCCTTCATGGTCGTGGCGTAGCATTTGGCCAAAAAGTTGATTCGTTTGTAAAACGTATCGATAATTTCGTGACCACAAATAACCTAGTAGTCGATAACTACGATCAACTTCTGGCAAATGTTGAGTCGGCTCAGACCAAATTGGCAGAATCGCTAACGGTTGCTGCACAACTACGGACGGGCTTTAGTTGTGAAGACCCCGACGAGGCACTCGATGATGTCGATGCCTATAAAGCAGCTTTAGCGCAGGTAAAACTCGATGCCAAAGCAGTAATTAGTGAGGTAAAAGCTCTTGCTAACGCTGTTAAACAAGCGGCACAAGAGCAGTTAAACCTCGCAGACGACAACGATTCGGAAACTAATTAGCTATAGGTGGGACAAATGATAAAATTTAACAACAAAGGCACAGCGCATTTTGTAGCAATATTACTAGTACTTTTGGTAGCGGTAGTAGGTTACGCAGGATATGTAGTTTTCTATCAAGAAGACCCCGAGGTAGTCGATACTGGAGATTATACTAGCCAGACAAGTGATCAGTCTGCAGATACCGAGCCAGTTAAGTCGACGGAAGATATAGATAAAGGTATCCAAGATATCGAGAAGGTCGATTTAAATAGTCAATTAGACACTAGCGACTTAGACGCCGAACTTCAGGGAATATAAGCTGTAAGGTCTATATATCTTGAACCAAACTGAGCTTGATCAGCCACTAGATGACTTATTTGAACTATACATCAAACAGAGCCTAGACGAATTACCGCAAGACTATATAGCAAATTTAAATAATGTAGCTATTACAACAGCAGATTATCCTGACGTTTACCAAACTAAAAAATCGAGCTTAAAAAATGGCCAGTTACTACTTGGTTTATACGAAGGTATCCCGCTCAGCCGCCGCGGTACAGGTACTACGATGGCCCTCCCGGACAAAATTACTTTGTTCAGGATCCCCTTACTAAAAGTTTCTAAATCGTCTAGCGAACTCCAGGCAAAGATAAAACAGACATTATGGCACGAGATTGCCCATTATTATGGACTAAACCATCACGACATGGCAAAACTACAACAAGCCAACAAACAGGCTAAGCTATAATATAGTTTAAGTATGGACAGTGTTAGCTTGCTACTAATTGCAAATCTCTCAGGCTTAATATTGCTGGCGTTCTTTGTGGCATCTAGAAAGTCGAATAGTCCAGATATCGCCGAAGAGCTAAAAGACAATCGCAAGGAGTTGGCCTCTAGCCTCAAAGATAGTTCCGACAGCATCAACAAACAGTTGCTGGGAGTTACAAAAATTCAAAGTGACGCTTTGAGTAAGTTAGGTGAGCAGATTGAGCGTCGTTTGATGTCGCTTCAGGAAGATAACAACAAACAGCTCGATCGAATGCGTCAAACTGTCGATGAGAAGCTGCAAAGTACTCTAGAAAAACGTCTGGGTGAAAGTTTTAGGCAAGTTGGTAAACAACTCGAAAGCGTTCATAAAGGTCTTGGGGAAATGCAAACACTCGCTACGGGTGTAGGAGATCTACAACGGGTCTTAAGTAACGTAAAAACCCGCGGTGCCTGGGGAGAAGCACAGTTAGGGGCATTGCTCGAAGAAATACTAAATCCCGAACAGTATTTAACCAATGTAGTAACCAAGCAGGGATCGAACGATCCAGTCGAATTTGCGCTAAAAATACCTGGTAAAGACAGTCAAGTATTACTGTTGCCAATTGACGCCAAGCTACCTCTTGATCGCTACGAGGCACTCCTAAAAGCTCAGGAGCAAGCCGATAAAGTCGCTCATAGTGAAGCACTCAAAGCGTTCGAGAATCAGATAAAGTTAGAAGCAAAGCGGATTAGCGAGAAGTACATCGATCCTCCGTCAACAACAGATTTCGCAGTCATGTATCTACCCATCGAAGGTCTGTATGCTGAAGTTGTCCAGCAGACAGGCATGGTTGATAGTTTGCGCAAGAAATATAATGTCGCGATTGCGGGTCCCACAACTATCTTACCAATCCTAAACTTTGTGCAGATGGGTTATAGAACCCTAGCGATTCAAAAACGCACTAGTGAGGTTTGGCAGGTACTTACGGCTACAAGAGAAGAGTTCAGTAAGTTTGGCGATCTTATGGATAAAGCCAAGAAAAAACTGGTCGAAGCGAGTAACGTAATTGACTCAGCGACTGCCAAGAGCCGGAACATAGAAGGTAAGCTGAACAAAGTCCAGCGAATTGCAGCACCAGAAAAAAGCGACGAACAAGATGCTGCCTGAGATTCACTGGTTCGGTCCTGGGTATGATGATGCTCATTATCCCGATGGACAGCCAGAGACAGTAATAGTGTACGTCCATGGTTGGGGAGTCAAGTGGCCGAGCAAGGGTTTATTTGTCGATATCGCGCGCTATTTGGCAACAAAAGGCCACACTAGCGCATTATTTGATATGAGCGATTTTGATGCCGGAGGGAACGCCACGTTTTTACCGCTTACAGACCAGCAAGATAGGCTGAGGGCAGTGATTGGACTAGTCCAAAGTATATATCCAGGAGTAAAGATTGCATTTGTTGCGCATAGCCTTGGTTGTCGGGTATTGGCTTCACTTTATCCCGAATTAGAAAGACTAATTTACAAAGCATTTTTCTTGGCTCCTGCAGTAGGTATGCGCCATGGTGGTTTTATGAACTACATGGCTAGAAAACATAATGCCTGGCAAGATGCAGACGGGCTAAAGTTTTATCGTAAAGATGGCACGATTAGTCTGGTGCCAAACAGGTTTATGCAAGAGTTTGACCGGGATTGGGACACAATCTATGAGCGAGAGCTACATAAACCAAATAATACAATTATCTTGGCAGAGTCCGACGCGCGGACAGCAGACCAAGACAAGATGCTTGCAGCTTGTGGTGCGATAACACTCCAAGCTAGTGACCACAATTTTACGGGCTCGAGTCGAGCCAGTCTTGCTGAATTAATCGCGACACA
Organism: Candidatus Nomurabacteria bacterium; assembly: GCA_020631905.1. Lineage (NCBI taxonomy): Bacteria > Candidatus Nomuraibacteriota > Candidatus Nomurabacteria bacterium. Next base: position 741,284 of record JACKGQ010000001.1, on the reverse strand, counting down.
GCTAGCTTAGAAATTGCTTCTGCTTGCATATATTCACAGCTAAGAAATAAAATTACTAGATGAAAGAAAGCTTGCCATGGCTAAAGAAGCCGAGTATGCCGGCCAACGTGACCGAACTCGATCGTCTTCAGTATTATCGCGATTTAGTCGAGGAACACCGGCAAAACCATCAGATTGTAAACATGTTTCAAGCGATAGCACCCGGCGAAGCAAGTCGAACATTTTCCAGCCCCGATTTAGCTAGAATTGACGAAAGGGCACGCTATCGGCTGGAGCGTTTGTGGGGAAATCCGATTAGACTCGTCTTGCACTTACTGCAGTCTACGAGCGATGGTCGGATAAATTTGGAGAATAGTCAGATGGTCGCCTTGATCGAGTTACCCGAGCTAAGTCCACCACCTTCATCGCGCGAGATTGAGATTCACGAGATGCGAATTCGACGCTTCTTAGATAATCCATCGGTTGGCGACAAAGTTTTACCAAAAATAGTAGTTCCGAGACTAAGAGTGGATTATATCGAGCCGGCACGCACAGAGTTGGTGCCGAGGGTTATTGATAACGGAACTCGAGACGGCTTACACTACTCGGTTGCCAGGCATATACCTCAAGATATCAGGAGGTGTAAGCCATTAATTGGAGAAGCTTCCCGGGCCGCCATACGCGAAGCCTTAAATGTTTTTAATACAGAATGGTATAGCGCGGAGGCACCACAAGAGTACCCAGCCGATATGCAGTTTGAATTTTTGAATTTAGAAGAAGTTATTGCTTGGTTTGGAGCTGATGTCAAATTCACTCAGGCTAATGATGAAAATTGGGAATTATTATCTAGTGCGCCGAATATACTCGCTCGGCGAGGTTTTGGGTCGATCAAAACATTCGTCTACGACCTCAATAGATGTCAGGGACTACCTGGGCTCAACGCTTTATATGATTTGGTCGGTGGTGAGATAGATCGGTACACGATTTATCAGGACTAACGGAAATTGTTGAAGCTCAGAGGAAACTCGAACTCTTTACTACGGACTAGCTGCATGGCTGTTTGGAGTTCATCTTTTTTAGGGCTCATTACACGCACTGCTTCCCCCTGAATCATCACTTTTAGCTTGGGCATTTCGTCGCGAAACAGCTTGGTAAGCTTCTTGGCGTCGTCGCCCTTTAGGCCACTTCTAAACGGCACAGTCCAATACATCTGCAGATTGGTTTCGGTCGGTTCAGCACTGGTGTCGAAAGTTTTTTGGTTGAGGCCACGTTTGGCAGCCACTTTACGGACCATATCTATAAGGGCATCGAGTTGAAACTGCTGGTCGGCCGTAAACTTAAAACCCTGTTTATCGTCGAGCCAATCAATACTTGCGCTGGTACCTTTAAGGTCGTAACGGCTAGCCAGCTCGCGCTTTACTTGGTCGAAAACATTATTCATCTCGCCGGCGTCGTAAGTACTCTCGATATCAAAACTAAAGTTAGCCATAAACTCAAGTATACTATACCCATGATAGTCAAAGAATTTCGTTTAAAGCTGTATCCTGCAGATTATTACAGACAAAGAAATTATTACTTAAATACATTGGGATTTAAGATTACTCATGAATGGGACAGGCAAGACAGTAAGGGTGTAATGTTCCAGATTGGTGGCGCTACCCTAGAATTTATGTGGCCAGTTGAAGAAGGTTTAAAAGATATAGCAACGGGCAGTGGTCTTTCATTGGAGGTCGAGGATGTCGATTCGTTGTATCTTAAGCTTAAAGACGATGTAAGTATTGGGCACGAATTAAGGAATAATCCATGGGGCGACAGATCCTTTGGGATCATCGATCCAGAAGGTTATAACATCTCATTCTTTACTAAACATGATAAATAGATTTTTAGATACAGATGGTTGCGTAACAGTCTGGCCAAAAAAGCAGTCAGATAAAGTGCTCGTGTTAGACTATCTTGCAACCAAGTTTGATGCCAACAAAACCTATACAGAGCTTGAGGTTAACGAGATCTTAAAACTATGGCATACATTTAGCGATTGGCCACTGCTGCGTAGAGAACTAGTCGACCGCGGCTACATGCAGCGCGATCGATCTGGGTATGAGTACAAACTTAGTTGCTTGGTGATAAATATTGCTAGGCATGGACAAACAGACGATAACCTAGCTGGGATAATCTCTTACCCACAAGCAAAACTAACCGATAAAGGTGTACAGCAGGCAATCGAACTAGCTAGAGATGTGAAAGAAAAAGGACAAGACTTTGATTATATTATCTGTTCACCAATAGCTCGCGCGGTTGCTACTGCAGAAATAATTGCTCAACAATTAGGTGGTAAAAAAATATACCAAGACAAAAGACTTGTCGAAGGTGATTTTAAGAAGTGGGAGGGGAGGTCGATCGAAGAGCTGGATAGGTATTTTGGTTCGGATAAATTAGATTGGAATGCCTATCTTGATTTAGATTTTGGCGGAGAAATCGAAAGTTACGTTGATACATCGATGCGACTAAGAAGTTTTCTGTTCGAGCGCAGAGACGAACTATGCAATAACAGGGTTTTACTCATAAGTCATAATCAAACCATCAAATGTTTACAAAAAATGGCATATGGCTTTTGTGACAACGAGAATATCAATAACTCCCAACTGTACACAATGGTCGTGCGAGAGCGTGTGTTTCGATGAAAACCTTGTTCATTCATCGATCGGTCGGTAATAATCTTATCAACGACAGTAGATTATATAATCGATTATATAAATCAAACGCTGGCCAATTCGCTGACTACGATAACAACACGGGCATCTTACGTACAATAAGTAGCAGTTTAAAGTTGGGACTAAGTTTCCCTAATAACAATACTCGGCCAGTCGATTATGCTCTGCTGTTTTCGGAGTTAGGTGCTAAAGAGTATTCCGAACTCTATAAACTTGTCATGAGTTACGACCGGATAATAATTAAATCTTGCTATCCAAACTCAAACATCAAGAACGACCAAGAACTCCAGCAGATCAAAGATTACTACCTGCGAATTAAAAAGCATTTCACTAAAACCAAAAAGCAATTGATTATTATGACTTCACCACCTTTACGACCCAGCTCTACATCATCCGAAAACGCTGCTCGCGCTCGTAAATTGGCAAACTGGTTGGCTGGGCAAAAATTTGGCAAGAATATCGGGGTCTTCGACTTTTTTGATCTGTTAGCCAACAAGCAAAATTATTTGAAGAGAGAATACCGAAGATTAATCTGGCTAGACAATCATCCAAACAAGCGAGCAGCGATCGAAATTGCTCCAAAGTTCATAGAAGTACTTGAAGCATAAGCATAGATGTGCTATAATAAGGTTATGAGTAGATTTAACTCAACAATTTGTATGTATCAGATGTCGGTGTCTACCGGTGTCCTTGCTAATGGCAAGGCAGATATTGAGCGTACAGGTGTCATGAGTTAACTATTATCTAGACAATTCGTAAGTCGCGGTACGCTCCCGAAACAGGGAGCTTTTAAGTTATCAATCAATCTTCGGGAGTAAACCGAGTCTTGGGAATTCTCTCAAGGCCAAAATGGGTGTCCAGCCCAAGTACATTAAGGAGAAGTGATGTTTGGATCGGTTATGGAATTCAGCGTCGAGCAGTGTGATGAGGATCCGATTGAGGTCCGCATGGCTGCGCTCAGGCGTGAGGATATGCCCGAGTTCATTCTCAATGGTGGGATGCAGAGCCGTGTTGTGAACCGCTACCTTGGCAGGCAGACTGCCCCTGTGCTCGAAGATGAGTACGACTGGTTTGACAAGCAGCGCAATGCTGCTGATCAGATTGGGTGGGGCATTTACGTCAAGGTGGGTGACACATGGCAGGTGATCGGTAACAGTGGCTTCAATAATGTGGCTACCAACACCATGTTCCGCCGGGCAACCAGTGGCTTCTTGATCTTCCGCCCCGAATACTGGGGCAAGAGGATTGCTAGCCACTGCCATCGAGCGCGCACCATGTATGCGTTCGACGAGTTGGGCATCAGCTGCATCTACTCCGGCGTCTTCGGCCCCAATCAGGGCTCGGCTAAGGCGCTCGAGCAGGTTGGCTACGTCCAGACAGGTGTGAACCGCAACGAAGGCATGCACCAAGGGCAGTTTCTGCACCACATGCATTATGAGTGCATTAACCCAGCGGATTGGGCATGGAATGCCTGGTGGTGGGACGGCTCGCCTGGGCAGAAGTGGCTGGAGGCGCGCGAGCGCACCCAAGCAGCCCTCGAGTGGGCCCGTGCCAACGTTATCTACGTCTAGCTAGAATTTTCTAGCCGGTGCTGGCGCCGCCCACCAGCAGACTTAGCCCTCGGTATATCCGAGGGCTATTAATTTGAGCTTACGCTTGCCTAGTGAAGTTCTGGTTGGCTATGATCATAATCATAAAGTGAGGTTGTATATGGCAGAAGTTAGACAACAGGGAACTCCGATCGAAGAGCTGGACTGGGTAATTGATAATACAGCTTTAGGTAATCTGGAGTGGGGTCACGCAGCAGGTGTAGCTGTAATTGGATCTAATACTTGGCGGGTGAAGGGTCGAGACTGGCAGAGCCAAGAAGGTATTGAAGATATCAGGGTTGGCTACCATCCCTACAAGAATTCAGGCTACCCAAGAATTCCTTGGTCGCTTAACTACATCACTATCAAATACGCAGCCGGTAAACCACTGGACATTGACCCACAAAGATACGAGCGAGATAACGCAGTTATTCGACGAGCCGAAAGAGTTCTGTACGTGGCATGTTTAGCAGTACATATTGAAGGTGGCAGACTACCAGGAGCTACTAAACACTACTGTCAATCGTGTGAGGCAGAAACACCGGTCATCAGACTTGTCGAGCGACCTCATGGCATCGAAGGCGCAGTTATGCCGGGTAGTGAGCATTGTGAATGTGCTCGCTGCGGAGATGTAGTTTCGGATATGGCCACAACTACAGTGCGCGAATGATTATCGTCGATCGCGAAAAATAATCTGCATTTCTTGAGCTTACACCTATAAATGCTTATAATATTCTCGAATGGAATATGAGTTTTCTGAAATCGCCGAACTGGCTACTGCTCTGCAAGCAGATTTTGAGTCTAGCCTAGATAAAACAGTCATCTTAAAAGATAGACGATTAGGTGAGCTGCTTAAAGCTATAAAAGATCGTGCTCCAGAAGAGCGTGGTAAGTTTGGGGCCGAGCTAAATCGTCTAAAAAATGAAATCCAGGCACAAGTCGACAATTGGCAAGCCGAGCAAGACGCTCCGAAGAAGGAACCGATCGATGTAACCGCTCCGTTTAGCGTCGGCGAAAATGATTCTCCAACCTTAGTCGATAGTCGCTTGGGGAGCCAACACCCGATTATGCAGGCACAAGATGAAATGCTCGATATTTTTTACCGAATGGGCTTTACTTCGGTTGAGTCGCGCCAGTTAGATAACCAATATTATATGTTCGATAGCCTGAATTTCCCGGATGGTCACCCAGCTCGCGACGAATACGACACCTTTATTTTGGACGAAGTCGATAAAAATGGTCGACCGCTTGTGGCGCCAGCCCATACCAGTAACATGCAGAATCGAGTCCTTAAAGCTCGCAAGGCACAGTTAGAAGCCGGTGAGCCAATTGCCGTGGTAGTGCCCGGCCGAGTTTTTCGTAACGAAGATCTCGATGCTCGCCACGAGCACACCTTCTACCAGATCGAAGGAGTTTATGTAGCCGAGGGTGTAACCACTGCACACTTGATTGCGACTCTCAAAGAGTTTATGCAAGAGTACTACCAGAAAGAGATCGAGATCAAAACCCAGCCATTTTATTTTCCGTTTACCGAACCATCGTTTGAGTTTGCTATTTCTTGCCCATTCTGCGACAAGCAGGGCTGTAAAGTCTGTGGTGAAGGCTGGATTGAACTACTTGGTTGCGGCATGATTCATCCGAATGTGCTTAGCGAAGCAGGTATCGACCCCGAAAAATATACTGGTTTTGCATGGGGAATAGGTTTTATGAGAATGGTAATGATCAAGCACGGTATCGAAGATATCCGCCATTTCCAGAGCGGCAAGCTAGATTTCTTGAGGCAGTTCGCATGAGGGTAAGTTATAACGAAATCAAACGCCTAACAGGACTAGATGTAAGTGTCGAAGAAATGGTGGCACGTATTGGCTCGCGCTTGGGTGAGGTCGAGGCAGTCGAGGACTGGGGTGCCAAATATAAAGGGGCTCTAATTGTAAAAGTTATTACCTGCGAAAAACACCCAGATGCCGATAAACTTAGTATATGCACGGTAGATGATGGTGGCAAAAACCCCGATCTAAAGCGAGACGAAAATGGCTACATTCAAGTGGTTTGTGGAGCACCAAATGTTCATGCCGATATGTGGGCAGTTTGGCTACAGCCTGGCGCAACTGTCCCGGCCAGTTTTGCCGATGATGAACCATTTGTTTTAGAGTCTCGTGAAATTCGTGGGGTTATCAGTAACGGCATGCTAGCTAGCCTTAAAGAGTTGGCGATTGGCGATGATCATAATGGCATTGTCGAGCTACCCGAGTCAACCAGGCTCGAAGCTATCAAACCAGCCAACGAAGTACCTCACGTAGAGGCCTTAGCCAATTTTAGACGTACCGAAAAATATAAACCGGGCGATAGTTTTGCCGAAGTCTTCGATCTAAACGATTACGTGATCGAGATCGAGAACAAAATGTTCACGCACCGTCCTGATTGTTTTGGCGAGCTGGGTGTAGCTCGCGAAGTGGCCGGAATATTTGGCAAACAATTTACAAGCCCTAAATGGTACCAAACCGAGTTTAGCCAGACAATAACTGCCGATGAACAGCTGGTAGTAAGAATCGAAACAGATTTGGTGAGTCGTTTTTCGGCATTAATAGTTGAAGATGTCGAGGTTCGGCCATCTTCACTCGATGTACAAATAAATCTTACTAAAGCCGGCTATCGACCGATCAATAACATCGTCGATATTACAAACTACATTATGCACGCCTATGGCCAACCACTCCACGCCTATGATTATGCCAAGTTAGCTGCTCGAAGTTCTGGTACGCCAACATTGGTTGCTCGGCTTAGCCAGAGTGGCGAGCAGCTTAAATTGCTCAATGGCAAAACGATTGAGTTTAATCAGCCAGCGATTGTAATTGCGACCGACCAAGAAATCGTAGGTGTTGGTGGAGTTATGGGTGGTGCCGATACCGAAGTCGACAACTCCACTACAAAAGTGGTTCTCGAGGCGGCAAACTTTGATATGTACTCGATCCGTCGAACAAGCATGCACTACGGACTATTCAGTGATGCCGCTAGTCGCTTCAACAAAGGTCAGAGCCCTTGGCAAACATTGGCCTGCGCCTCGATAGCGGCGGGAGAGGTGGTTTGCAGTTCAAGCGGTATGTCGTACGACAAATGGTACGATGTTAAATCCAATTTAGCTACAAACAAACCAGTCAGCATAAGTTCGGAGTTTTTAAACAGTCGACTTGGCTCAAGCTTATCAGCCACCGAAATTCAACAACTCTTAACTAATGTGGAATTTGTGGTTGAAGCCGAGGCCGATGAGCTGTCGGTGACCGCCCCCTTTTGGCGCACCGATATCGAGATCAAAGAAGACATTGTCGAAGAAGTTGGTCGGCTCTATGGCTACGATAATTTAGCCCTGTGTTTGCCAAAACGCTCGACCAAACCAGTCGAAGTCAACCAGCTTTTTAAAACAAAAGCCAAGATTCGCTCAAGTTTGGCGACTATCGGTGCTAACGAGCTACTAACCTATAGCTTTGTCCACCGGAGTTTGCTCGAGAAGGCCGGCCAGAAACCAGAAGATTCTTATGCTATAAGCAATGCGATTAGCCCAGACTTGCATTTTTATCGCCAGAGCCTGATGCCAAGTTTACTCGACAGCGTGCATCAGAATATTAAGGCTGGCTACGAGGAGTTCGCGCTGTTCGAAGTCGGGAAAACCCATAATAAAGTTCATGGACTAGACGAGTCTGGATTGCCTGGCGAGATAGAAGTTACGGGCTTGGTATTTGCCAGCAAATTGAAACAACGTTCAGGCACTGGATATTACGAAGCAAAGGAGTATTTGCGACGCTTAGCGCATGCCTTTGGAGCCGAACTAGAATTTCGACCAGTACCTCCCGAAACCGATTTTCCGATTACTTCTCCATACGATTTAAGTCGGTCGAGTTTAATATCGATAAAAAATGGATCTTTCTTAGGTATTGTGGGTGAGTTCAAGCCAGGTGTTGAACGTGCCTTTCGATTGCCAGGGGCTTGTGCCGGCTTCGAGATCGAAACCCAAGCGCTTGCCAATTGGCAAGCGAAGAGTCCTTACACAGAGCTAAGTCGCTTTCCAAGTTCTGCTCAGGACATCACTTTACAAACTACAAACAGTGTTAGTTTTGGCGATCTACAGTCGACAGTCGTTGAAGTACTTGAGCAGACAGGTTATAAATATACACTGTCTACTGTCAGTATTTTTGAGCCAGAAGCAGGCTTAAAGAATACGAGTTTCAGAATTAGATTGAGTTCACTCGACAAGACACTTACGACCCAAGAAGTTACAGATGTGATCGAGTCAATAGCTCAAGTCGGCTCGCAAAAGTATCAGGCTAGGCAAATCTAACTTGATTTTAACCCCTGGTGAGTGTATAATAGTGGCATCCTCGTTGAGGAGCCTTTGCTCCTGGTGAGGTGTTTTTTTACAAGGTGTTGGAAACTTCTCGTTTTTTTGACGAGAAAAGATTCATTAAAATTAAAGAATAAGAATTTTTTAATACCAACATTCTCCAGGCTAATCGAGATCACCACATAGTGATTTGGATTAGTTTGGGGAAGGTGTTGCCGCCCCAAATGAACGGGTTGGCCGGTAAAGATAGCTAGGGTGTGCTGCGCAGATCGTAGTGCACGTTGGAGTGCGGAATAGCTCACTAGCAGAATCGGCAAGCCTTACCGGGCGGTAGCTCAGCCGGCAGAGCATGCGAGTACAACTCGCAAGGTCCCCCGATCGAAACGGGGTCGCCCGACAGAGGGGTTGCTGTAGCTATACAACATGTGTTGTTTAGCTTCGCAGTTCTCTCAAGCAATGCTCCTGTAGTTTAGTTGGTCTAAAACAGCGCCCTCTCAAGGCGTAAGCACAGGTTCGAATCCTGTCAGGGGTGCTACCTCGCCGTAGAAACCGGTGGGGGAGGTTAGCGTGCCGATACGGTTATTCCAGACAGCTGGAGACCGAATCAAACGTTAGGAACTGGGAAATGTTCCGGCTGGGCCCACTTTGTGGTACCAGTTGAATGTGGCGGGTAACCGCCATTGGAGTACTGCCGAAAGGCGCAACTGTCTGGCGGAGACGCCGTACAGGCTTGTGGTGTTACACCCGCATGCATGCGTTGTTCGGTAAGACTCCACCCGGTCGAGTAGCTCAGGAGGTTCAGAGTACCAGCCTGAAAAGCTGGAGGTATGTGGGATCGATACCCACCTCGACCACCAGTCTCGTGGTGAAGTCTGGAGTTCACGCTGGCATCACACGCCAGAGGTCACGGGTTCAAATCCCGTCGAGACTGCTAGGGTGCAATGGCAACGGATTCCGCCCGTATGCAGACCTCATTCAAGTTCACAGAGTAGGTTTAACCGCCTTCACAGCTCTGCGTTCGCAAGGTTTGCGCCTGCCCCGAAGTGGTTGTGCCCGGGTGTTCACTCGGGCACAACCACGTGATACTCGCCGTCGTAACTCAGTCGGTAGAGTTTCGGTCGATCGTTGTAGTTACCTTAGGACTCCTGCAGTATGTCTGCTTGTCCACGGAGGCTAGCAGACGGAAGGCCGGAAATTCATACCGCATCACGTGCGGACACATCGACCGATAGTCGGAGGTTCGATTCCTCCCGGCGGCTCGTATGGCTTCGGCCGTACAGCCTAGTAGAGCTGGCGCCCCGAGCGGGCAATCACTGGCACCGGGTGCCAGCTCTCTAGGCAAAGATTCTTATTCATTTCCCCAGATGCAGCAACCAGCTGCACTTCTCGAGCCTCTTGAAAGGAGGTGAGCAAAATGGCAGGAAACCAGGAAGAGGCGGTCAAGCGCGCACTCCAGAAGTGTGGTGGTGATCGCAGTCACCCTGACGTCCAGAAGGCCTACGGTGCTTACGTCCGATCAATGGAGGCGCATAATCAGCGTCCCAAGGACCTGAGGTACATGTAGGTAGGTGAAGGGGATGAATCTTCCTAAAAGTAGAGTTCTTGTTTGAGGTTGAGCTACCAAAGCTCCCTCACAATTGAGCCACTTTTAGTATCGGTTTCCAACACCGATTCCCCAAAATTCATTAAGTTTTAGTGGTTTTTGTGGAATAACTCAATCATTATAAAATGGCTATGCTGTTTATCACGGCATGGCTTGCAATCGGGAGTATAATTAAGTTACGGAAGTGATGAGGTGGACACCTCTAGGGAACGCTTTCCAGAACCCGGGTAAAGACGCCCGGGTTCCATAGTGATTTCGGCTTGTCCTTAGAGGTGTTATCTGGTATACTACCAGCCTATTTTAGACAATAATCAGATAAGAGGTTAATTAGAGTGAAAGCTGTTGAACTTGCAGTCGAAATTCGCCAGGCGGCTGGCAAAAAAAATAAAGCTTTGCGGAGAGCTGGGCTGGTACCTGCCAATATTGTTAGTCATGGCAAAGAGTCGGTGGCTATTCAAACAGAGTACAATCACCTGCTTAAGGTTTTACAAAAAGTTGGCTATACACAGCCTGTTTTAATTAAAGCTGGCGATAGCGATCATACAGTTTTAGTAACAGAAGTTAAATTTGTTCCAGCCAAAAACACTGTCGAGCATGTTACATTCCAAGAAGTTAAAAAAGGTGAAAAAGTACATGCTAATGTGCCACTAGTGCTTGTTGGTGACGCTCCAGCTGCCAGCAAAGGCCTACTTGTGTTGCAGATCTTGGATACGCTAGAAGTAGAGGCCGGTGCGCTTAGTATCCCCGAACACCTTGATGTCGACATATCTGGTCTTACCGAGGACGGCGACAGCGTACACACCAAAGATATCGTCTTGCCAGAAGGCGTGGTATTGATGGCCGATCCAGAAGCAAGTATCGTAAAAGTCGAAACACCTCGTGTCGTTGAAGAGACCGAAGAAGAAGCTCCTGCAGATGCCGAAACCACCGAATCTACAACCGATAAATCTGAATCTAGCGAAGAATAGTGAAGCCACTCTTAAAAATTATTAGGTTCACAAAACACCTGTGGCCATATTATTTACTGCTGTTTATTTTTACGGCAGTTGTTTCGCTACTGGTTCAGCTCCAGCCGATTCTGATTCGACAGCTAGTCGCTGAGCTTCAAAATGTTGGTAGCGCAGCTGCTAGTGATAAGGCAATTTTAATTATCGTCGGACTACTGTTTGCCCAAGATGTCGTTAGCAATGTCTTGGTAAATTTCATGCAGTATCATGGCGATGTTTTATCGGTAAAACTAAAAATATTTTTGAGTAACCGTTATTACGAACACATCTTACAATTGCCCCAGAGTTATTTTGATACAGAGTTATCGGGTAAAATTACCGCTCGCCTGACGCGTTCCGTAGTTCAGATTACTGAGTTCGTTAAGATGATGGGCAACAACTTTGCGTCTTTTATACTGACGACGGTTTTTAGTTTGGCAATTGTGGCCTATTTTAGCCCGCTGATAGCTCTGCTCCTTTTTAGCCTATACCCAATTTTTATCTGGTTAACTGTTCGATCGAGCGGCAAATGGATTGAGTATCAAGATGGTATCAACCAGAACCAAGATATTGCTTTTGGCCGATTCCAAGAATCTATTTCACAAGTAAAGGCTGTAAAGAGTTTTGTGCGGGAGCAATCGGAGCTTAACTTTTTTAGCAAACATCTTAAACAAACACTTAAACTCACCAAGCCCCAGAGTCGGCTGTGGCACACGATGGATTTTCGTCGCAAACTTGTCTTAAATGTGATTTTTGGGATAGTTTACTTATTGCTGTTTTGGCAGGCCAAAACTGGCAGTTTAAGTCTAGCCGATACAATTATGATTTTTCAGTTAACACTGATGATCCGTATGCCAGTATTCACAATTAGCTTTTTGGTCGAGAATATCCAGAGAGCTGTTGCAGATAGTAAAGATTACTTTATGGCACTCGATACCGTACCAGCCATCGAAGACGTGCCAGCTGCAAAAAACTTGCGTGTGGCTAAAGGCAAAGTGGAGTTCAGAGATGTACACTTTGCTTACGATAAAAAACCAGTTATCAAGGGCTTAAACTTTTCGATCGAACCAGGCAGCAAGATCGCTTTAGTGGGTGAGAGCGGCGAGGGTAAGTCGACAATCGCCAACTTGCTTCTGAGGCTATATCAGCCGAGTCAGGGTAACATTGCGGTAGATGGCCAAGACATCGCCGGTGTCAAGCAACATAGCTTACGTAAAAATATTGGCGTTGTGTTTCAGGAACCCAACTTATTTTCTGGTTCCATCGCCGAGAACATAGCTTACGGCAAACCAGCCGCCACTAAGCAGCAGATTATCGCTGCCGCCAAAGCTGCCAACGCAGATGATTTTATTAACAGCTTCGATGACGGCTACGAATCTTTGATTGGTGAAAGAGGGCTGAAGTTGAGTGGTGGTCAAAAGCAACGGATTGCAATTGCCCGAGCTATCTTAAAAGACGCCCCAATCTTAATACTCGACGAGGCAACGAGTAGCCTAGACAGTAAAAGTGAACTATTAGTCCATGAGGCGCTCGAGAATTTAATGCATGCCCGGACAACTATTATCATCGCACACCGTCTGAGCACCATCCAAAATGTCGATGTAATCGTTACCCTTAAGAATGGCCAGGTAGACGAGATCGGGAGTCCAACAAAGCTGGCAAAAACCAAAGGCATCTACGCTCAATTGTTGGCAGTTCAAAGCGCAAAAAGTGCCGAACAGCGTAAGCAGGCGTTAAACAAATTTGGTATCGTTGCCTAAAAGACATTACCTTTTAGTTTCATCTCGGTTAAGCATGAGGTAAAATATATTTCGAGCAGCGGAGGGTTGATAATATATTCTTTAGTGACGACTTCTTTCGCACAGTCTGGCCAAGCCCAGTAGAGTGTCGCTAAACTTTTTAAGGAGGGTACCATGACAACAAGAGTTGTATCTCTAATGTTAGCAGTTGCATTTTTTGTTAGTACGATTGGTTTTAGTGCTTATGTTGTAATTCAGGCGAATAAAGACGAAAGCTCAAATACTGATCAAACAACGCAAGATACTACAAATCAAAATAATAATCAGGAGGCCGATGTGTTAAAAGGTACAAAATTACAGGGATTTGAGCCACGAACAAGTCAGGTAGAAAAACTCGAAATAATCGATTTGGTCGAAGGCGATGGGACCGAAGTAGTCGCTGGCGATCAAGTAACCGTAAATTACACTGGTGCATTTGTTAAAGATGGGATTATCTTTGAATCAAGCCTAGACAGTGGTAGCCCGATTACATTTGGATTAGAAGGTTTAATTCAGGGTTGGCAAGATGGAATTCCAGGTATGAAAGTCGGCGGAACACGCCGACTCGTTATCCCGTATTCGCTAGCATACGGCGAAACTGGCAACAGTAACATTCCCGCCAAATCGGACCTAGTTTTTGATATCGAGCTAATTGGGATAACCCAATAAAATTAAATAAGAAAGGCCAATATGGATACACAAACTCATAAAGTTACAGTCTTTAGTACAACATACTGTGCATCGTGTGCGGCCTTAAAAAAATGGCTAGATGCCAAGGGTGTGGCGTACGAGAGTGTTAACCTAGATGAAAACCCGGATCGTCAGCAAGAGGTGCTTGAAAAGAGTGGTACTTTAAGCGTCCCGGTCACTATTATAGCCGATGGTCAAGGTGTTGAAATGCCTCCAGTAACTGGACCAAACTATAGTGCAATTAGCTCAATGTTAGGTTTGGCGTAAACGAAGATGACAGAGCAAGCTACAAAAGTCTGGGATGTAGTCATGATTGGTGCCGGCCCGGCTAGCCTAGCCAGTGCCATATATACATCTCGCGAAGACCTAGAGACATTAATTATCGAGAAAGCAGTTGTTGGTGGTTTGGCAGCTATTACCGATATGGTCGACAATTACCCAGGTTTTCCAGATGGTATCGAGGGACTAAGGTTGGCCGAACAGCTCGAAGCCCAGACCAAGCGGTTTGGGGCAGTCATCGAGCTCGACGAAGTAAAAAATATCCACAAAAATGGCGATATCTTCGAGGTCGAGGGTGGTATGAATAGCTATCGAGCTCGGGCCGTTCTGATTGGCACGGGCAGTGAATGGAAAAAACTCGGTATACCGGGCGAGCAAGAATTTTATGGCCGTGGTGTGCACAACTGCGCAACTTGCGACGGTGCATTTTATCGTGATCGTCGACTCGTGGTTGTCGGCAGTGGCAACAGCGCAGCTCAAGAAGCTTTATTCTTGACCAAGTTTGCCAGCCATATCGACATTTTGATCCGAGGAGATAAATGGAAAGCTAGCGACGTACTCGAACACGAGATAGACAAGAACGATAAAATTACCGTTCACTTTAATACCACTACCGACGAAATTGTTGGCCAAGACAACAAAATAGTCAAAGTAGTTGGAACGAAAAACGGTCAGCGAACAGACTTTCCTACCGACGGTGTCTTTGTGTTTATCGGCTTAAAGCCGGTCACATATTTCCTAGCGGGTAGCGGTGTTGAACTTGACGATTACGGTTTTGTTATGACCGACCTTAAGCTGGCGACTAATATTCCTGGTATGTTTTGTGCTGGCGATGTTCGCAGTGGCGCGACAATGCAGATTGCCAGTGCAGTTGGCGAAGGCGCAGCGGCGGCTCTGTCGATTCGTGAGTACCTCGAAAAGCCCGCAGCCTAGTCCCATATCTTTATCGCTGTAACGTTTGGTATAATACTGTTTAGTATAGAAAAAAGATAAGTGAGGTATAGCGAATGGGTTATCCATTTAATCAGTTGAGCGCCGATGACGGCACAAACATCACAACAGTTATTGAAATTCCAAAAGGCAGCATGCTCAAAGTGGAGTGGGATCGAAAAAATGAGTATTTTGCACTCGATCGAGTAGAGCCCGGTATTTTTGCTAAGCCAGTAAATTATGGATTCATACCCCAAACTCTCGACGAAGACGGTGACGAACTAGATACGCTAGTTGTAACTGGGGAGCCGTTGCCAATGGGAGTGGTAGTTGAGTGTAAGGTTATCGGAATTCTTAATTTCGAAGACGATGCCGAGATGGATCACAAAGTCGTCTGCGTGCCGGCCGATGATCGACATTACGGACCAATCAATAATATCGATGAGCTTGGCGAGCCCTGGAAAAAACAGATTGAGCACCATTTTAATCACTACAAAGATCTCAAAAAGCCTGGCTCAACCAAAGTCCTTGGTTTTGGCAGTGTGGAAGATGCCTGGAAGATAATCGGCGAATGCAAGGAACGCGCCCAAGCCAACCCTTGGTGGTAGAAAAGACATTAAAATGTGAAAGGGCCGGGGGCGCTAACTTTTGTATTGGTGCTCGTACCTGTCTAGGTTATAATTAGCGTAAGCAAGATAAACTTGAGGGGGAATATGAAGACAAGGGTGGCAATTAATGGGTTTGGACGGATTGGGCGCAATGCTTTTAGGGTGGCGTTTGATCGTGACGATATCGAGATTGTAGCTATCAACGACTTAACAAACAACGAAATGTTGGCCTATTTACTGAAGTACGACACTAATTATGGTGCCTATCACCACGAGGTTAGCTTCGAAGAAGGCTGTATTGTCGTAGACGGCAAAAAAGTGCCTGTTAGTGCCGAAAAGGACCCCGCAAATTTACCGTGGGCAGACCGCCAAGTAGATGTAGTAATCGAGTCGACTGGTCTGTTTGTGACAGCCGAAAAAGCCTCTGCGCATATTAAAGCTGGAGCAAAAAAAGTCGTGATTAGTGCCCCCGCTAAAGACGATGAAACTCAGACAATTGTACTCGGTGCCAACGAACATGATCTAGAAAGTTATCAGGGTGACATTATTAGTAACGCCAGCTGTACCACCAACAGCCTGGCGGCGGTTATGGACATTCTCGATCAAGAATATGGGATTGAAAAAGCGATGCTAACAACTGTACATAGCTACACCGCTAGTCAGGTACTTCAGGATGGCCCAGCCAAGGCAATGCGTGAATCACGGGCGGCTGCTCAGAATATTGTACCGAGCACGACAGGTGCAGCAATTGCTGTGGCTAAAACGGTGCCAAGTTTGCTAGGTAAGTTTGATGGCATGTCGGTTCGTGTACCGACTAGCGTAGTGTCTTTGAGTGATGTGACGATGCTTATGAAGCGCGATGTAACTGCCGAAGAAGTCAACGCCACCCTCAAAAAAGCCAGCAAAGATCTATATTACCAAGGTATTGTCGATTACACCGACGAAGAACTAGTTAGTAGCGACTATATTGGCAATAGCCATAGCGGCACAGTTGACGGCGCATTAACAAATGTAGTCGACGGAAACATGCTAAAGGTTGTAGTTTGGTACGACAACGAATGGGGCTACAGCAACCGTTTAGTCGAACTTGTGGCTGATGTTGGCAATAGTTTGCATGGACGTCGGGCCGAAGAACAAGATGCAGATGTGCCTGTAGTTGAAGTCAGCGAAGATACTGTCAACGATCTAGATGCGGGTGTGGCCGAAGTTGAGGCCATGGAAAACACTGGCAGCTGGCAGCCAGAAGAAAATGTTCATACTGAGCCAGAGATGAATTCTGAACCGAGCGGATTTAATAATGCTGATTATGGCCAGGTACAGTCTCAACCTGCAGACGAAGTACAAACAGATCTACCATCCGAACCGCAAGTCTCTCAAGACCAAGCAGCACAGCCAGCATATCCAGACCAAGCTCAGGTAGCGGCAGAGCAGAATCATCAACAAGACCAAGAACACCAAAATTACTAGACATTGTTTATGAACAAACATGGGATAGTTTATATAGGTGCCGACCATCAAGGCTTTAGGCTTAAAGCCAAGTTAAAGGAGTATTTAGAGTCGGCTGGATTCGAAGTTATTGATACAGGTGATACAGCCCTAAACCCAGAAGACGATTTTCCAGTTTTTGCCAGCAAGCTAGTTCATGCCTTGTTTGCCGATCGTGATCGTGAAGCAAAAGGTATACTGATTTGTGGTAGTGGGCAAGGTATGGCGATTGCAGCTAATCGGTTTAAGGGTATCCGAGCAGCAGTATTAGACACTGTAGAGGAAGCTAGGCTTGCCAGAAATGACGACGATATCAACGTCTTGGCCTTGCCAGCCATAAAACTGAATGATAATCCCCAACTTATGCGTGATATCGTCGATACGTATTTGGCAACTCCGTTTGAGTCTATCCCTAAACGCTTGCGGCGCAATAAACTTTTAGACGAACTCAATTAAAGGCTTATGCTAACATAAGCCTATGTGTGTTATTTGCCCGACAGTAACAGCTTATAACCCTCACGATTATCGACAAGAGATGGAGACTGTGAGTGGTTTTGCCGAGCGGATTCATATTGACTTAATGGACGAAGAATTTACCGGGGTACATTCGGTCACACTGCCACAAGCATGGTGGGATCAAGGCAAAATAATCGATATTCATATCATGTATAAGTATCCAGATCTACACCTAGACACACTTAAAAGTATGCTTCCCGACAGAGTTATCTTCCATGCCGAAGCCGAGGATAATCTGGTTGAGTTTGCCCGAAATCTTAAACATTATGGGATTATACCCGGCGTGGCATTCTTGCAGGCCACAAACCCACTCGATTTCGTGGAACTTATTCAAGAGTGTGAGCACGCATTAATATTTAGTGGCCATCTTGGGCACCACGGGGGTCAAGTAGACTTAAGTTTGCTATCGAAAGTCGAACAAATCCGACAGATAAACCCAAATATCGAGATTAGCTGGGATGGTGGAATTAACGAGTCAAACGCCAAACAGCTCAAAGACGGAGGAGTTCAAGTGCTAAATGCGGGTGGCTGTATCCAACAGGCCGAAGATCCGCAAAAAGCTTATGATTCACTTGTAAATCTGGTAAAATCATAAGCAATATGGCCACAAGCAAACAAGCAAAAAATTTCACAGCTAAAAAAAAGTCTGTGCTGGAGCTAGAAAAGCTCGCAAATAATATCCGTGTCAGTATTATCAGCATGCTCGAAGAAGCTGGTAGCGGCCACAGCGCCGGACCTTTGGGTCTGGCCGATATTTTTGCAGCATTATATTTTGATGTCATGAAGCACGACCCAGACAACCCAGACTGGGAAGAGCGGGATGTCTTGATTTTAAGTAATGGCCACACTGTGCCAGTGCGCTATGCAACCATGGCCGAGACGGGTTACTTTAGCAAGAAAGAGCTAAAAACTCTGCGTAAATTTGGTAGTCGACTCCAAGGCCATCCTGAGCGAACCAAGCTACCCGGTCTTGAGCATACAAGCGGCCCATTAGGCTGTGGGCTAAGCCAGGCTTGTGGTATGGCGTTAGCTTGGCGTATGCACGATATCAAACATCGCTGGATTTATACCGTGATGGGCGATGGTGAGCTCGACGAAGGCAATGTTTGGGAAGCCGCCATGCTAGCTGGCAAGTATCAACTGAGTAACATCGTCGGGATTATCGACCGCAACTACATTCAGATCGATGGAGCAACCGAAGATGTGATGCCTCTCGAAGATTTAAGCGCCAAGTGGGAGGCGTTTGGTTGGCATGTGATCGAAATCGATGGCAACAACATTGAAGCAGTAATTGATGCCTGCGCAATGGCTCGAGCGATTAAAGATAAGCCGATTATAATCATTGCCCATACGATAGCTGGAAAGGGTGTAGATTTTATGGAGTATGACTTCCATTGGCATGGCAAACCACCAAATCACCAGGAAGCCAAGTTGGCACTGCATGAGCTTCGGACCTTGGGCGGCAAAATAACTGGGGAACATCAATAATGATCTGGCACCATCACATATTAGATGTAACTGGCGATCTAGAAGCAAAGAAGATTCGAGCAGGCTTTGGTGACGGCTTAAAGCAAGCTGGCGACAAAAGCGACAAAGTCGTTGGATTATGCGCCGACTTAACTGAGTCTACAAATATGCATGTATTTGCCGAAGCGCATCCTGACAGATTCTTTGAAATTGGCATTGCAGAACAAAACTTAGCGACCGTAGCTAGTGGACTGGCATCGCAGGGGCTTGTGCCGTTTGCGGCCAGCTATGCGGCTTTTAGCCCTGGTCGTAACTGGGAGCAAATCCGGACCACAGCTTGCTTAAACAATCAGCCTGTGAAAATTGTCGGTGCACATGCCGGAATTAGTGTTGGTCCAGATGGTGCAACCCATCAAGCCCTCGAAGATTTAGCAATTATGCGGACACTCCCGAATATGGTGGTGATTGCCCCAGCAGATTACGAGGAGGCCCGCAAAGCTACTTTGGCAATGGCTGGTGATTCTCGACCAAACTATATCCGCTTAGCACGTGAGGCTGTGCCAGCGTTCACGACCGACAAAACCCCGTTCGAAATTGGTAAAGCGCTAGTTTTAACCCCTGGTTCGGATGTAACAATTATTGCAACCGGCACGATGACCTATCATGCCCTCAAAGCAGCAGCCAGTATGTTTAATGACGGGATTGATGTCGAAGTAATCCACTGCCCAACAATTAAGCCTCTAGATGCTGTTACGATACTTTCAAGTGTCCAGAAAACAGGTTGCGTAGTAACCGCCGAAGAGCACCAGATTACAGGTGGCTTAGGTGGGGCGGTTGCCGAACTATTGATCGAACACCTACCTGTACCTATGCGTAGAATTGGGGTTAAAGATAGATTTGGCGAAAGCGGAACCCCAGATGAGCTCATGGAACATTTTGGCCTAACAAGTAAACACATTCAGCTAGCTGTTCATGATGTACTCAAAGCTACTCAAAAAGTTTAGATTGCTAGCATATAAGTAGATATGCTTTAAAAGCTTATGCTTTTATGCAACAATATATCCTATGAGTTTAACCATTGCTCAGATTCGAGCAAATTGTCTAAAAGCTAGAGCAACCATGGAGCGGGCACGTAAGCAGAAGTTTGCCTTGGGAGCTTTTAATATCGACAACCAAGAAACGCTAATCGCGATTGCTAGGGCGGCTAAAAAAACACGTGCACCGTTGCTGGTCGAAGTTAGTCACGGAGAAGTCGAAGTAATCGGCTTAGATAACTTACGTGATATGGTTGATAACTACAAAATTGAATATGGGATAGAGATTTACATTAATCTCGATCATTCACCATCAGTAGAGGCTGCCAAGGCAGGAATTGATGCTGGTTTTGAGTTTATTCACATCGACGTATCACAAGCCCACAAAGATGACCATATATCAGATAAAGCGATTGTGGAGGCGACCAAAGAAGTAGTCGAATATGCTAAATTTACCGGTGCGCTTGTCGAAAGTGAGCCGCACTACTTTGGTGGATCGAGCAATGTTCATCACGAAAGTATAGATTATGCGCAAATCAAGAAAACTTTTAGTACCCCAGCTGGTAGCAAAAAATTTGTCAAAGACACTGGAATCGACACATTCGCGGCCGCGATTGGGAACTTACACGGTAAATATCCTGTTCCAAAGATACTTGATCTGAAACTACTCGAACGCATTCGTGAAGCACTACCAAAGGATGTCAATATTAGCTTACATGGAGGTAGCGGGACACCACTACACTTTTTTGAAGAAGCTGTACGAATTGGTGTGACCAAAATCAACATCAACAGCGATATGCGCTTTGCCTTCCGAACCGTCCTCGAGCGCGAGCTTGCCAAGCATCCCGATGAGTTTGCTGTTATGAAACTAATGGACGAGGTTAAATTGGCAGTTCAAGCAGTAGTTGAAGATAAGCTAAAAGCCTTCAATTCCATTGGTAAGGCCGAGGTTTGATGAAAAAAGATATTCATATCTTATGTGTCGGGGCTGCCGTTCAAGATGTCTTGCTCCATGGTGAAGTTTTTCGTGCAAAGCAAGAAGATGGTCAACTAGTTGAAGAGTTTATCTTGGGTGAAAAGCTCGAAATTGATGGTGTGACATTTTCTACAGGTGGTGGTGCCACTAATGCAGCGGTCACATTTGCCCGTCAAGGTCTCCATGCTAGCTTTATGGGCCAAATTGCAGATGATGCACCGGGAAGGGCCGTTCTGGATGATCTTCATCGTGAGCAAGTCGATACCGGCTCGATTATAATGGTCGACGACAAAAGCACCGGCTATTCTGTAATCTTAGTCAGTCCAAAAGGTGAGCGAACGGTACTCACATACAGAGGAGCCTCACATTATCTCGATTCCGATAAGTTCGACTTCAGCGAGCTGCATAATATTCCAGACTGGATATATATCAGCAGCTTGTCTGGTCATTATGAAATTATCGACAAAGTAATTATGTACGCCCACGAACATGGAATAAAAGTTGCCATAAACCCCGGTAAGGGTGAACTAACCGATGTCGATCGAATGCGCTATATTATCGGCGAAGTAGATCTGGTGAGTCTAAACAAAGAAGAGATGCAGCAGCTTTATGAAGGTAGTACCCCAGAAGAGCTTGTTCGAGCGGCTATCAAGGATTGTCCAGTAGTGATAGTTACTGATGGCCCAAATGGCGAAGTGGCTGCTAGCCGCCTTGAAGGAAAACTGGTCGTTGGTGGAATGTACGAGGATGTGCCCGTTGTCGACAGACTTGGGGCAGGCGACGCCTTTAGTAGTGGCTTCACATGCCGGATTGCGCAAGGAGAGGGGTTAGTGGAGGCTGTAAAATTTGCGGCAGCCAATAGCACCAGTGTAGTTACAAAAATGGGCGCTAAGACAGGTATCTTGCACGAAGATACCGTGCTGCACGACATGCCACTCGAAGTTAAGGATTTATAGAACAGCGACTAAAGCATGTCAGAGAAAATATATGGAACATGGGTAGATCAGCAGAAAGATACTGGGAGTGGCTTAATCGAAGAAATAGCACCAAGTCTGTTCATGATGCTTAGAGATGGGCGTACCTACGCACATCGGAACAGTCATATATTCGGAGAAATGTTAAACGGTCTAGTAGTTGTGGAAGATACTGAGCTAGATCTGCTAGTAGAGGCTGCAGAAGAAGATCCATGTAAATGCGTTATGATTGAAGAAGTAAAACTAGCTACTGACGGTACAATAGAATTTTTGTTTCATGACGGTTTATGGGTACCATATTGCCGATCTGCCCCTACCAACCCATTCATACTTAATCACAATGCATCGCAAAAAATTGCTGGTTAAGAATAACTGTGTTCTAAGCACAAAGAATAATATATAAAACAATATGTTTATCCATGTTAATGCTTGTGGTAAAATTTTAATCAAGTATGTCGAAATTAATATCTGATCTTTTGGGTGCTGATGAGCCGTTGTTCTCGATCAGCCTGAGACAGCTCGAAAAATCTTCTGGAAACCCGGCGGTCGATGTACGGCTAACTGCCGAGATTATCGGTAAGGTTCGTATGACGCTAAAGTCGCTCGGCCTAGACCCAGACGACACAAAAGGGCCAGAACTCTATAAAGCCCTGATTAACAAGATACACGAGCATAATAATCATTTACGTCATGCAATTGGAGGCACGGATAAGGATCATCCAGCCGATTTGATCCCAAAGATAAAAGCTGCTTGTGAGCGAGTTGATATTCCACGAGATTGTTGGGTGCTCAAAAAGAGTGTGGCCAAGCGATTCTTAAAAGAAACTCCGCCACCAAATATGATGCAACTACTTGGCTATTCCAGTATCGACAGCATGCTCAAACAAGAAAATATTTTCGAAATTTTTGGTGCCTTACGCTTTAGCGAAGGCAGTGACTGGCTAAATGCTTTTAACGAAAAATACAAAACCCTTACCCCACGTGATTTTGAAACCCGCAAAGTTGAGATTGTTGTTATGCCGGATCGCTGGGCAGATATGGCCGAGAGCTTTATTCACAAGAAGAAGCACAATATTACTCATAGCAAAGAAATGGGCGTGGTGATTATGTTGCCGGTCAAGCTCGATCATATGCCAGGT
This sequence comes from Candidatus Nomurabacteria bacterium, assembly GCA_020631905.1. NCBI lineage: Bacteria > Candidatus Nomuraibacteriota > Candidatus Nomurabacteria bacterium. The sequence goes on along the minus strand of JACKGQ010000001.1, from coordinate 718,204 downwards.
ATATCTATCTGGGCACTCAGCTTGTTATTTCATTATATTAACGAAATTCGACTTTATAGCTCTTTCTTTAAACTCAAGCAAGTTCGCTCTGATTTTGGCGAGATATTTGTAAATACCTTAATTGCCGATCCTGCACAAGGGGCAATTATGGCCGGACACAATGTTCATTGGAGAGTCATCCAGCGCTATTTTGGTAAACTTGAGAACGAGGTTCATCCCGAAATCTTTCAGCCACATGTTCAACCAGAAGACTTACACTGGCGACATGCCGAGAGTATTTTGTATGAAATTGCTCCAGAATTAGAATTTTGGCGTGACCTAGACTATGTTGGCATAATGTACGGCAAACGACCGATCGCCTTCAACATGATGGATGTAGCCGCAAGTTATACTAATAAAACACCGTACGGAAAACGCGAAATTTATCACTTCCGCGAGGCCTTGTGGAACGAGATATTTATCCGTTACATGGGTGAACCAGTGCTCGAACAGCAGATTCTTAAACAACTAGACAATAGTATGATCGCACCCGAAAAATTGGAGGTTCAATAAACATGCTTAGATTTAGTATATGTATATCCGGTGCCGCGAGTGGTGATACGGTTGATAATGCGTGTAGTATGGCTTACGAAATAGGTAAAGCAATTGCCGAGGCTGGCCATATTGTAACGACAGGTGCGACAGTGGGCCTGCCATATTTCGGAGCTCGAGGAGCTTACGAGGCTGGTGGCCGGAGTATTGGTTTTAGTCCGGCTTCAAGCTTGCGCGAACACGTTCGTAAATATAGGCTACCAGTAGGCGTGTTCGACTACATAAACTTTACTGGTATGCACTATGTAGGCCGTGATATTCATCTTGTTCAGAGTAGTGACGCGGTTATTACTATCGGTGGACGGATGGGCAGTCTGCACGAGTTTACTACCGCCATCGAAGCTCGTATGCCCTGTGGTGTATTACTAGAATCCGGTGGTACGGCTGATATCATTCCACATTTGCTAGAAAAACTTGAAGAGCCAAATGGTACACGAGTGGTTTTCGATAACGATCCTGTCCGGCTAGTTAAGCAAGTCATCGCCATGATGGAAGAAGAATATAAAGATATTAATATCGAGCAGCTCAAAAAGTACGAGGCCACCTTTGACGCCCTAACATGTAGTGCGAGTGAAAATCACCACAAAAACCGCGCTGGCTAAATTATTTGTGTAGTTATCAAAATTTAATGATGTAATGTTACTACGCAGGATCTTGCTGCTTAGCTTTATGTGCAAGGTTTCTTGGACAATCAATACATAGGCCACTTACCATATTACCTACAGATGCCGATAACTGACGCATAACTTCACTAGGCTCTGTTGAACTATGCAGTAAATTGTAACTTATCGTACGGTCGCCGCATGCAATTGCAGCAGTGGATTGGGGGTGGGTTTTGCCCGGCATCTGTAGATGTGCTATATCTTGAAGCGCAGGTACGTGCTTCGGGGCTTAGATGGGGTCGGGGGTCGAACGACTCTATATTTATTTTCATAATTCCAACTTTATCTTAATGCCACATAATTTACAAGAAATACCTAATATGTAGTAAAATAACTTGATGTCTGACAAGTTTGAGTTAAGTTCGAGTTATGAGCCTGCGGGCGACCAACCAACGGCCATTCAGGCTTTAGTTAGGGGTGTTTCCAATGGAGTAAAAGAGCAGGTGCTCCTAGGTGCAACGGGTACTGGCAAGACTTTTACAATGGCCAATGTGGTTCAAGCAGTCCAGAAACCTACTCTGGTTTTGGTCCACAACAAAACTTTGGCGGCTCAGTTATACAACGAGTTCAAAAACTTCTTCCCTAACAACGCCGTACACTACTTTGTAAGTTATTTCGACTATTATCAGCCAGAAGCATACATACCTCGGAGTGATACTTATATCGAAAAAGACAGCGATATCAATGAAGAGATCGACCGTTTACGCCACGCGGCGACCGATGCACTTTTGTCTAGACGGGACGTGTTAATCGTAGCCAGTGTTAGCTGCATATATGGCATTGGATCAGTCGAAGACTATGGCGGCTTAAGCGAAACTGTAACCATCGGTGAACGTAAAGTTCGTGACAAATTTATCCGACATCTGACAGATATCCAGTATCGACGAAATGATATCGACTTTACCCGAAGTGCTTTTCGAGTTAAAGGTGATGTAATCGATGTTTTTCCAGCTGGAGAGGAAACAGCATACCGGATAGAGTTTTTTGGAGACGAAGTTGAGAGAATTTCACAGATAAACCCGCTAACTGGAGAAATCGAAGGCCAGAGGCAATCGATAACTATTTTTCCGAGCAGTCACTTCGTAACCCCACAAGAAAAACTTAAAGGTGCTCTGGGCAAAATAGAGCAAGAACTCGATCAGCGCACTAATTGGTTTGAGAGTCGCAACATGATTCTAGAGAGCCAGCGGCTTTCTCAGAGAACGAAGTTCGACTTGGAAATGCTTGAAGAGACTGGATTTGTAAAAGGGATTGAGAACTACAGCCGCTACCTGACAAATCGGGAAGAAGGCGAACAGCCGGCAACTCTGCTCGACTATTTTCCAGACGACTTTTTGTTGATGATCGACGAAAGCCACATGACAATTCCCCAAGTTCGGGGCATGTACAACGGAGACCGGGCTCGGAAACAAGTGTTAGTTGACTATGGCTTTAGGTTACCGAGTGCACTCGATAACCGTCCACTAAATTTTGTTGAATTCGAAAAGCATGTTAATCAAGTTGTTTATGTATCTGCTACGCCGGCCGAATACGAGCTGGCCCGCTCACCAAAGCCGGTCGAACAAATCATCCGACCGACAGGCTTACTCGATCCGATTGTCGAAGTCCGACCAATTGCTGGCCAAATTGATGATTTAATCGCCGAGATTAGAGACACTGTCAAGAAAAACCAGCGTGTGCTGGTAACCACACTCACAAAGCGAATGGCTGAAGATCTAACTGATTACCTAAAAGATATCGACATCAAGGTACAGTACTTGCATAGCGAAGTCGATACACTAGAGCGAAGTGATATTTTACGTGATCTGCGCCTCGGGGTTTACGATGTGCTGGTGGGCATAAACTTACTACGTGAAGGACTCGATTTGCCAGAAGTCAGCTTAGTCGCGATTATCGACGCCGACAAAGAAGGATTTTTGCGCAGCGATCAAGCCCTAATCCAAACTATCGGACGAGCCGCCAGGCACCAAGAAGGTAGGGTGATTATGTATGCCGATCAGATAACGGGCAGTATGCGCCGGGCAATCGATGAAACTGATCGTCGTCGGAAAGTGCAGGAGGCCTATAACCGTCAGCATAAGATTGTTCCCAAATCTGTTAGCAAACAAGTTCAAGATTCCATGCCACGCGGCGAGTCGAAAGAAGATAAGCACAAAAAGCAGGCAAAACGCGATCTCAAAGGCGTGCCGCTAGATGAAATACCAAGTTTAATTAAACAGCTAAATGCTCAGATGCATCTACATGCCGCTAATCTTGAATTCGAAAAAGCCGCAGAGATTCGCGACTACATCACAGAACTAGAATCAAAAGCAACAAAATAAATTGCTTATGTTCAATTACTTCAATGTCGGCGAGTTGTTTGCTACAATATACTTTAACCATGTCAAAAATAACTGCGAGTGATGTGGCTCATCTCGCCAAACTAGCGAGGCTGAGCTTAACGGATATTGAGATAAAAAAATTCCAGTCAGAGATTGAGGCAATATTTGAGTTTGTTGATCAACTACAATCAGTTGACGTGTCAGATTACGAACCAACAGACCAAGTGAGTGGTCTCAAGAATATAACCAGAAATGATCAGCCTCAAGATTTTGGAGTTGATGCTGCTGGACTACTTAAGGGTGGTCGGATAGAAGATAATCAGTTCATTGTAGAGAGAGTTATCGAATGAACCGTCCACAAGCTATTAAAGAAATTGTTTATCAGGTTCAATCTGGGCAGTTAAAAGCCGTAGATTTAGCAAAAGTAGCTCTAGAAAAAGCAAAAAATAGCCAAGACTACAACGTGTTCTTAGAAATATGCGAAGCAGACGCACTAAAAAGAGCCGCCGAAATTGACACGATGATCGAAGCTGGTAAAGATCCTGGCGAGTTAGCCGGTGTACCCTTTGCCATCAAAGATAATTTTCTAGTGAACTTTGGCCACACAACTGCCGCCAGTAATATGCTTAAAGGCTTTAGCTCGCCGTACACTGCAACCGCTGTTCAAAAAGTACTCGATGCGGGCGGTGTCTTAATCGGCAAAGTTAACTTAGATGCTTTTGCACATGGCACCACTACCGAGAATAGTGATTTTGGCCAGACCAAAAATCCACACGATCCAACGAAAGTGCCCGGTGGCAGTAGTGGAGGAAGCGCTGCAGCTGTGGCTTTAGATATTGTCCCATTTGCTCTCGGCAGTGACACAGGTGGCTCAATTCGCTTACCAGCAAGTTTTTGCGGAGTTGTTGGCTATAAACCAAGTTACGGCTTGGTCTCGCGCTATGGAGTTGTCGCCATGGCCAGCAGTACTGACTGCATCGGTGTCCTTGGTAATTCAGTCGAAAATACCGCAACAGTTATGAATATCATAAAAGGACAAGACGAATTTGACGGTACAACCATCGATTCTTCAGAGATCGATTTAACACCAAGTCGGCAAACTAAGCTAAATATAGGTGTCATTAAAGAGTTTGCCGAATACGACCTAGAGCCTGCCGCCAAGAAGGCTTTTAACGAGTATCTTGATGTAATTAAAAGTCTCGGGCACGAACTAGTCGAAGTAAGTATCCCAAGCATCGAGCTAGCCCTTGCTTGCTATTACATACTTGTTCCAGCAGAAGTGAGCAGTAACTTGTCGCGGTACGACGGAGTAGTTTATGGTCATAAATCAAAAGATTCGAAGAAGCTCGACGAGGCAATTAGTTTGTCTCGATCGGCAGGTTTTGGTGCAGAAAATAAACGTCGAATTATGATTGGTACTTACGTGTTAAGCTCCGGATATTACGATGCATATTACAAAAAAGCCCAACAATTACGCACGAAACTAATCGAAGAATTTAAGACAGCTTTAGAGCAGGCAAATGTACTTGTTTGTCCGGTGGCCCCGTTTGCAGCCTTCGATCTGGGTGCCAAAATTGACGATCCAGTTCAGATGTATTTGGCCGATATAATGACAGTACTCGCAAACTTAGTTGGTGCGCCTGCTATTAGCTTGCCGGGAAAATCTGTTAATCAGTTGCCGTATGGCTTGCAATTAATTTCTGGCCATAAAGAGGATGGTTTAATAATGTCATTGGCTGCTAGCCTAGAGGAGAAGTTATGACAATTGCTTGGTTAATTATTGCAGTAGTTTTTGGGATTGCAATTTTAACTTTTGTTTCATTACTGAGTAGGCGAACCTCTAAGCTCAAAATTACTGAGTATCGCGAAAGATGGGAAAAAATCGTCACATATTTAGCCAGTGAAGATACATACAGTATAGCGATCATCGAAGCAGATAAATTACTAGATAAGGCCCTGAAAGAACTTCGCTTTAAAGGCGCTACTATGGCCGAAAGAATGGTGTCGGCTAAAAAAGTTTTTAGTAAGCGAGATCACGTTTGGTTGGCGCATAAGTTACGTAATAAGATCGCTCACGAGACAGATACTAAAGTTAACAAACGACAAACTCAGATCGCTTTGGGAGCTTATCATCGGGCGCTAAAAGATCTAGGAGCGATCTAGTGGCAAACTTGTCAACAAAAGACTATCTAGTCAACGGGTATCTACCAACCATTGGAATTGAATGCCACGTACAGTTCAATACCAAAACCAAATTATTCACCGGTGTTCTAAACGATGCAAAAGACGCTTTGCCAAATAGCCTGATTGGTCCGCTGTGTGTTGGTTTGCCAGGTACCTTGCCGGTACTGAACGAAGCTGCAGTCGAGAAAGCGATTAGAGCTGGCATAGCCCTAAACGCAAAAATTGCAGAATTTACAAAATTCGACCGCAAACATTATTTTTATCCTGACCTTCCGTTGGGATATCAGATTTCACAGTTTGACAAGCCAATAGTACTAGATGGCGAAATTCCAATTGTGGTTAATGGCCAAAAAACGAGTGTTAGAATCGAACGCGCTCATCTCGAGGCAGATGCCGGTAAACTAACTCACCCCGTAGGTAAAGACTATAGCTTAATTGATTACAACCGAGCTGGCACCCCACTCTTAGAGATCGTTAGTCGCCCAGACATGCATTCTGCTGCCGAGGCAAAGGCCTATGCCCAGGAACTTTACTTGCGCATGCTTTACGCTGGAGTGTCTGACTGCGACCTGTTCCACGGCAACATTAGATTTGATGTCAACGTAAGTGTTAGTAAAGATCCCGCTACCTTAGGCACTCGAACCGAGACAAAAAACCTCAATAGCTTCCGTAATGTCGAGCGGGCGGTTGCCTTTGAAATTGAGCGTCAAATCGACCAAATTGAAAAAGGCCAAGTAATCGTCCAAGAAACACGCGGCTGGGATGATACAAAGCAGAAAACTTTTTCGCAGCGCAGCAAAGAAAACGCTCACGATTATCGTTACATGCCCGATCCAGACATTCCACCACTCGAAATCGACCGAAAACTTGTCGAGGAAATTGCCAAAAATATGCCAGCCGGTCCATCCGAAATTCGTCAAGTTTTGAGCGGGGCAGGCTTGAACCACGATACAATCGAAACAATCCTCGACTATCCCGAAGCCGCCAAATATTTGCTGCAAGTTGCCGATCAACACGATCAGAAGACCCTAAACACGATCGCCAACTGGATAACTGGCGAAATTCTGCGCCTAGTTAAGGAAAACAGATTTGACTTTGCCCGTTTAGGAGATTCTGCTCAGAATCTAGTCAAATTGGCTAGCATGTACGACGCTAGTCAGCTAAGCTCAACTGCTGCCAAGGAATTGATCGAGCCAATCATAAACGATAACCAAGACCCTCAGAGCCTTGCCGAAGCTCGCAATTTACTGCAAGTATCCGACGAAAGCGAATTAATATTAGCTGTCGAACAGGTAATTGCCGAGAACCCTAAGGCGGTTGCCGATGCCCAAGCCGACCCGAAAGCTATCGGTTTTCTGGTGGGGCAAGTTATGAAAGCAACCGGTGGCAAAGCCAACCCTAAGGTAGTCTCCGACATCCTGCGCGAGCATATTTAGAAATACACAAGCGGCTTTTACTCATAGACAAAGCATAATTGTTATGCTATAATAATGTTATTATGGGCGAATTGTTGGTCAAAGATGGGATTATGCTAGATGGTGGTCAGATTTTAACGCCTCGCGGTATATCGCCTGACGGACTTAATGAAATGATGAGCTTAGACAGCACTAAATCGATAGTTGGGGCTGCAGTTCGGCATGTTTACGAACAGCAACTAAGACATAACAACGAGGCCGACATCACTAAGATTGGAATTTGGGTAATACGACTAGGGTTAACTCGCGTTCGAGGAACAGCCGAAGGTGTGGTTACTGAAACAGCATTTTGGGATGACTTAAGGAAACAAGAAGATAGTGGCGTATTTTATGATTCGGGGGCATTGCGGCCAGACCTTACTGCTTACTGGTACGCTGTCGAAAACGCTGGTTTTAAAACTACTGCCCGCAAACAGATACCCGGAGGGTATACTTGGTTGCTAGCAGGTCTTGCAGTGTAAGGTATTGGCAACTAAGCTATAATTAATATCATGAATGACGGCAGTCTACTCGTAACAGTTCTGTTTGTAATCGTATCGATATTATTAATTATCGATATTGTAATTGCCGTGACTATCTATAAGATTCTTAAGAAAGTGCAACATGTTGTCGACAAGGCAGAGGACGCCGCCAGTAACCTTACTAGCGTTAGTAAAGTTGCTAGCGCAATGAGTGTACCACTGGCAATTTCAAAAATTGTCAAAGCTACTGCTGAACATTTCGGACGAAAGGAAAATAATGCCAAAAACAAAGACTAAGCAGCAAGACCAGGCCGAACAAACTCTTCAGAAAATTATTGAGTCTGGACTTGTTAGCTATAAAAGCATATTTAAGGTTAACTTTTTAAGAGGTTTATCGTTTGGTTTCGGGAGCGTGCTCGGCGCGACTGTACTTGTTGCTTTGGTCGCTTGGATTTTATCTTGGTTTAATAATATGTGGATTTTAGGTGGCTTGATCGACGCCATTCGTAACTCACTCGCAAACTAACTCGTAATTTTTACAGCAAAATACAAACACGATTTAACGTATAATATGGATTAAATTTGGAGGGTAGTTACACAGTGGCAGGTAAACTGTCTAGTTCTGATTTTGTGCATCTGCACAACCATACGCATCATAGCTTGCTTGATGGATTGCAAAAGATTCCCGAGATGGTTGAGCATGCCAAAAATCTTGGTATGGATGCGATCGCCAAGACCGATCACGGCACCTTAAGTGGGACAATAGAATTTTATAAAGCCGCCAAAGATGTCGGCATAAAACCGATTATTGGCATGGAAACATATGTCGCATCCCGGAAGCATACCGACCGCGACCCGCAGTTAGACAAAGGCCGGTATCACCTTATCTTATTAGCCCAAGATAATGTTGGTTATGAAAACTTAATGCGTTTGTCGACGATTGCGAATCTTCAAGGTACTTACTATAAACCTCGGATTGACCACGATTTACTAGAACAGTATGGCCAAGGATTAGTAGTTCTTTCTGGTTGCATGGGTGGTGAGGTAAGTGAATTTATATTGGCAGATCAAGTTGATAAGGCTGAAGAAGTTGCTAGTTGGTATAAACAAACTTTCCCGGGTAGATATTACATCGAGCTTCAAGACCACAGCCATACCCAACCCAAGCAGGCAGAACTTAATAAAAAATTAATCCAATTAGCTGATAAGCTAGATATTCCTGTAGTTGTTTCCGCTGACGCTCATTATTTAAAAGAAGAAGATGCCGAAGTTCACGAAATTCTCTTGTGTGTTCAAACCAGCTCGTTTTTAAGTGATACCGACAGGATGAGTCTTTCGGGTTGGCACTTGTTTGTGTCCGACCCAAAAGACGTGATCGAACGCTGGCAGCACCGACCAGATGCAATTAGTAATACTCGTAAGATTGCCGACTCTTGTAATGTTGATATCGAACTTGGAAAAATTTTGATTCCTAAGTTTCCTACACCAGGTAAAGACGATGAAAAAAGCTATCTACAACGACTTGTTTACCAGGGCTTGTGTGTTAATTATGCCAACCTTACCAAACAAGAAGCCTCCAAGCTGGATGTTGAGTCGGCAAAAAAACTTTTAGAGAAACAGGTGCTTGAACGCGCCGAGTACGAGCTGGCCGTGATTGATAGCATGGGTTTTAACGGCTACTTTTTGATAGTTTGGGACTTTATAAAATGGGGCAAGGAACAGGGAATAGTTTTCGGGCCAGGGCGAGGCTCGGCGGCTGGGTCGATTGTTGCTTACGCCCTAAAGATAACTACAGTTGAACCGCTCAGATATGACTTACTGTTTGAGCGATTTTTAAATCCAGACCGAATTAGCATGCCAGATATCGACATCGATATACAAGATTCTCGCCGTGACGAAGTGATCAAATATGTCACCGAAAAGTATGGTGCCGACAGAGTAGCCAATATTGTGACATTTGGCCGGATGGCCGCCCGAAACGCTGTGCGTGATGTGGCGCGAGTACTCCAAGTACCTTACGCAGATGCCGATCGTATGGCCAAGTTGATTCCGCCACCAGTCCAAGGTCGTCATATACCATTAAAAAAGAGTCTAGAAGATAATTCTGATCTAAAAACAGAATATGGTAGTAGCCCTCAATCTAAACGAGTGTTTGATTTGGCTGTGCGCCTAGAGGGTACAATTAGGAGTCATGGTGTCCATGCTGCCGGAGTAGTGATTGCACCCGATGAACTAGTTAAGTTTGCACCTTTAGAAATGGCACAGAAGGGTGTAGTTGCAACTCAGTATCCGATGGGTCCAGTCGAAGAACTAGGTCTGCTGAAAATGGACTTCTTAGGCCTATCTAACTTAACGATAATTCGCAATGCACAGAGGATTATTCGCAAAGTCTATGGCCAGGAGATTGACATCGACACAATTCCGCTAGACGACCAAGCCACTTTTGAGCTATTGCAGAACGCCGATACAACAGGCGTATTTCAATTGGAATCTAGTGGCATGAAACAGTACCTTAAACGACTCAAGCCAACTACTTTCGAAGATATTGCTGCAATGACGGCCTTGTATCGCCCGGGTCCACTTGGAGCTGGACTAACCGACGCCTTTATAAATCGTAAGAATGGCAAGGAAGAGGTTAAGGTACCGCATCCGGCATTCGAGGCGGCCTTGTCAAGTACTTATGGCACTCTAGTCTACCAAGAACAGGTGATGCAGATTAGTCGTGAAGTATGTGGATTTACTGGTGGTGAATCGGATACATTACGTAAGGCTATTGGTAAAAAAATCCGCGAAGTTATGCAAAAAATGGAAAAGCGGTTTGTGGAAGGCGGTATTGAACATTCGGGTGTTCCCAAAGAAGTAATGCAGAAGTTTTGGGATGACCTGATGGGGTTTGCTGACTATGCTTTCAATAAGTCGCACTCGGTTTGTTATGGACTAATTGCCTACCAGACTGCCTATCTTAAGGCTCACTACCCTGACGCCTTTATGGCTGCGCTAATGACCAGTGATGCTGATAACTTAGATCGTTTAGGTATCGAAATAGCAGAGTGTTCACAGCATGGTATAAAAGTATTGCCGCCAGACATAAATAGTTCGTATCATGAATTTGCAATTATTGGCGGCCAGAACGAAATTCGTTTCGGCATGGATGCAGTCAAGAACGTCGGCCATGGTGCTGTTGCAGAGATAATTCGAGCTCGTGATGAAGCTGGGCCATTCGCAGATGTTAATGATTTCGTCGCTAGGGTTAACAGTAGTATTGTAAACCGTAAATCTTGGGAAAGCCTAATTAAGGCTGGGGCGTTTGATGCCCTGGGCTCACGGACAGATTTGCTGGCTAGTCTGGATGATATTATTCATGTTGCGCACCGACTACAGAAAGAAGCCGCAAGCGGGCAGACAGATCTCTTTGGCGCGCTAGACGCTAACGATAAAGCCGCAGTAGCTTCGCAGATAAGCGTCACTTTGAGTCAGGGGCCTGAGATTAGCAAGTCCGAAGTACTGGCTTGGGAGCGTGAACTCCTGGGTCTCTACCTTAGCGAACACCCTCTAGAAGACTATCGGGCATATCTCGAAGAAAATACAATACCTAGCCAAGAAATCAGACCTCAAGATGATGGTCGTGGGGCAGTAATTGGCGGAGTTATTCAAGATGTACGAACAATAACTACAAAGAATGGCCAAATGATGGCTTTTGTCAAAATTGAAGACTTTTCTGGCGATATTGAAGTAATCGTCTTTCCAAACACCTATAAGGAGACTTCAGATAATTGGCAAGTAGATAAAATAGTCGAAGTTAAGGGCAAAGTATCTGGCACCGACCAAATTGGTAACCTACAAGAAACAGCAAAAATTATGGCTTCGAGTATCAAGGAAATTTCGCATGATAAGGCGCTTGAGTACCGTCCGAAGGGTAAGAAACTGAGCCTTACCAAAAAAACAAACTCAAAAAAGACAACAACATCCAAATCAACTCCGCAAACTCGAGATGATAGCACTCGACGTCTATTCATTCGGTTGGATAGTACCAATAATGCCGATCAACTGACTGCAATAAAACTTCTGATAGATAAATACCCAGGTAAGACTGAGGTAGTTCTAGTGATCGGTAAAGATACACAGAAGCAAATATTACGTTTGCCGCAAATGATTGAACCTGCCGAACCGTTGCTCGAAGCTCTTGGCGAAAGCGTTGGCAAGACGAATGTCAGGTTTGGCTAGTTAAGACTGATGTGTTATTCACACAAGCTTGTTGTTACGAATGCATACTTATAGTATGATTTGGCTATAATTTCGGAGGGAAAACAGTGAGCTATGCAATCAGTAAAAAGCTCAATGTGGGGATATTGTTAACTTTAGTTTTATGTGCATTGTTTGGTGGTAGGGTTTCCGCCCAGGATGCTGCAGCAGGTGCCGATCAGCCTCAGGCTAGATTTAGCTATAGCGTAAAGGCAGGCGATAACCTAACCAAGCTAGTCAGAAGAAGCATCGAACTTTATGCGGGAAATGCCGATATTAGCCTGAGCCAGGGTCAAGCAATCGCTGCCGAAACTGAAGTTGTTCAGGCCATGGGGGCTTATGAATTAAATATTGGTCAAACTGTCGATATCGACGAACAGGCAGTCATGACAGCTGTCGAATCTGCCAAACTATTGAGTACGGCAGCCGAACAACGCTGGAACGCGTATGGGCCGATTAAGCGTAATCTCGTCGATATATCGCCAGTAAGCGCGCCATCATATGTTCAGACCGAGACAAGCAATCCAAATACGGAAAATCCTGCTGATACAAGTTCTGATAACAATACTAGTAGTGATCAAGCAAGCACTCAGGAATCTGCCGATGATGTGGCAGGTACCGACCAGTCAGCAGCTTGGTATTGGTGGTTTGTCGGTGGCGGGGCAATCGGAGCAATGTGGTATGTCTTGGGTGGAAGCGAGGCAGTTAAAGCTCGCAAAACCAAAACTTCGCGCAAGAAATAGTAGTTCTGAATCTTTAAACATGCTGGTTATGGTTTGATATAATGCTTGAAGATATGAATTTGCCGAAAAAGCGTATCGGACACCACTTGATAGCCGCAGGCGTATATGTCTGGCTTGTTCTGGCAGTCGTGGTAAATTTTGTCCCAGGCAAAGCTTTTGCGGTATCGAGCGGAGAACTTTTTAGCTTATCTAATCAGGAAAGATTGAATAACGGTCTAGTAGCTTATAGAAGCAATAGTAAATTATCGAGCTCTGCTCAAGCCAAGGCAAACCATATGTTAGCTAATGGTTATTTTGCGCACACAGCCCCTGATGGCACGACACCTTGGTCGTTCATTGTGAATGCCGGCTATAGCTACGCCGGAGCAGGCGAAAACTTGGCGGCTGGCAACCAAGGTGCAGATGCAATTGTCCAAGGCTGGATGAACAGTAGCGGGCATCGTGCTAATTTGCTAAGCAAGACTTATACAGAAGTTGGCTATGGAGTTGTCTATGTGGGCGAGTGGAATTACCAAGGTGTAACTTATTCAAATACTTACTTTGTGGTTGCTCACTACGCTGCCCCAACCGCTAGCACGGCGCAAGCCAGTAACCCCGAGCCAAACGATTCAGCGCAGCAGTCTGCGACCGAACCTACGAGCACATCTTCGAGCCCGTCAAGTGCTAACAATACAACTCCAGAGACAGATACAGGTGTAGAGGCTGAGGTTTCAGATACACCTAAGACTGAAACTGAGCAAGCTGCGTTATCATCGACTGAACCCGACCTATCTGAACAAGCTAGCGGTTTTCCGCTGGCCAGTGTAGCCGAGGTTGATAAGCCACTCGTGGAACCTTGGTTAGCGGTATTATTGGCAACAGTTGCTGCTGGTGTTGTGGCTGCAGGTGTGCTATTAGAGGTTCGGTATATCCGGCATCATGCCCATCTAGATATGCACTTACCGCACATCCACATCTAATGTAGCAAACTGTAAATGGCGATCGCTCCAGCCACCTCGACGTTTAAAGATTCTTTATGGCCAAGCATCGGTATCTCTAAAACACCATCACTTGCCTCAATTAGTAATTTGGACACTCCGTCGACTTCGTTCCCAACTACAAGATAGGCATCTTCTGAGAGGCAAAACCCGTCTAAAAGAACGCTTTTCTTATTTTGCTCCAGCGTTAGCAGAAGCTTGCTCTGGTCTCTCGATTCTAAAAAATCTTTACTGTATCGATAGTAATCACCGCTGACTGAGTTTTCTGCACCAAGAGCAGTTTTGGCGATTTGATTTGTTTGCTGTTTGGCCTTAAATGGTAGCCGCTGATCATCTTGCACAATTGGGTGAGGGGTTGTTCCGATGTAGACTACCTGGTTCACTCCCAAACCTTCGCAAGTTCGTAGTAAAGCACCTACATTGTAGATACTACGCAAGTTTTCCATAACTAATATAATTTTAGGCTTACTCATCTTTCGAGCACATAGTATAATAGTCCGAGATAAATGTGGGAAATCTAAAATAATGTCACAAGATGCGAGATCAATTGAAGAAGCGAACACCCTTAGAAGAGCCAATATTCTCGGGTTACGCTATTTAGATGTACGTAGCCTACAGTCAAAGCCCTTGTATCAAGACTTGCTAACGAACGAAGAGATGTACAGGACTAGAACGGTTCCAATTGTTTCTTCTAAAGATGGGATTACATTTGCAATAACCACCAATACTCCACCGAGAGTTCGCGACGAAGTTAGGAACAGATTTAACGAACATCGAGTCGATTTTGTACTTATCTCCGATAGTGCTTATAGCGAATATATGAAACTTTATGACCCTCCAGAAGAAGTGGTCTATCAGGATATAAAGCTCGAAAAAGCCGTTGGGGCAGTCGGGATTGAGCAGATTAGCCAGACACTTTTAAAGGTTAAGGCAGACGACATGCTTGCCTATATTGTTCAACAAGCCTTTCGGTTACGGGCTAGCGATATTCATTTAGAAGTTGAAGAAAAGTTTATGCGGATTCGAATCCGTGTTCATGGAGTTTTACATCCAATTGCAGAACTGCCTCTCGAAAGACATCGAATGTTGATTAGTGCAATAGCGAGTGCGGCTAATTTGTCGACTAGTTCACCAGATCCACAGACAGGGCACATTGGTAAGACATATCACATGGAAGATGGATCGGAAGTAAAAGTTAACCTGCGGATTGAAACAGTGCAAGGCATATATGGAATGAATGTAGTTATGCGTTTATTTAACTTCAATCCTGATATGCTGCATCTCGAAAAACTAGGCCTAGACGAATACGAAGAAAGTGTCCTGCGCGATATTATTAATAAACCATCAGGTTTAGTTATGATTGTCGGACCAACCGGCTCCGGCAAGAGTACGACACTCTATAGCATACTTAATGAATTAATTAATCCCGAACGAAAACTGATTACACTTGAAGATCCCGTAGAATACCAAATACCAGGTATAACCCAGATTCCGATCAACACTCAAGGTGGCGCATCGTTCAACGAGGGCTTACGGGCAGTACTGCGTCTTGATCCAGATGTGATTATGGTTGGAGAAATTCGTGATGATGACACAGCCAAAACAGCTCTACAAGCTGCGTTAACCGGACACTTGGTGTTGAGCACCTATCACGCTAGTTCGGCTGCTACAGCGATGACGAGAATCATGGACGCGACCAATGAAAATCCGTTATTTTTGAGCTCGATCAGACTCATCCAGGCACAACGACTTGTTCGGCGACTCGATGACAGTACGAAGCAAGCATATCAACCCGAGCCGGCGGTGGTTGAACAGATTAGAAATGTGCTTGAAAGTTTGCCAGACAATGTTCAGAAACCAGATATCAACAATCTTACGCTATACCATCCTGGTGCCTCGGATGAAAATCCATTTGGCTACTCTGGTCAGATTGCAATTCGTGAGATGTTAGTCATGAATGACAGCTTACAGGCTATGCTTGCATCACACACCGATATCACCTCACAATCTATTGAAACTGAGGCTATCAGACACGGTGGCATGTTGACCATGCTGCAAGATGGGGTCTTAAAGGCCATTGCTGGAGAGACCACAATCGAAGAGATCTATCGGGTAGTCGGCTAGTTGCCAGCACGATTCGTACCAGAGAATATAAAGTGTTGATTTATAAGAGGTAGTCTGGTAAAATCAACCGGTTATGAGTGAACTTGTTAAGCAAATTGGTGCCAAGCATGCAAAAAAATCAGTAGTGCTAGTACGTAGCGGTGATGTTGTGCGTGTCCATCAGAAAATTAAAGAAGGCAACAAAGAACGTGTTCAGGTTTTTGAAGGCCTAGTAATTAGAGTCGATCGAAAAAACTCACCTACCTATCGCATTACAGTTCGTAAAATTGCTAGTGGCGTTGGAGTCGAAAAAGGTTTTATGATGCATAGCCCAAGCATCGTCAAAGTTGAAGTAGTCAAGCGAAGCAAAGTTCGCCGCAATTACCTAACTTATATCCGTGAACTTACTGGTAAATCGGCCCGTTTGTCTAGTGTCGACTTTGATCAAATAGCAGTTAACACCGTAGAAGAAGATGTGGTCGTAGCTGAAGAGCAAGCCGAAGATTCTGCTAGCGATGATGTAGATACTACTGATACTGCCGATAGTCAAGCCGCCTAGAAATACTGCAGGACACTAAAAAGGACCTATCAATATAGGTCTTTTTTGTACGATATAATACATTCATATGAAATATGTAATTGGTGTAGATGAAGCTGGTCGCGGAGCCTGGGCAGGTCCATTTACGGCGGCGGCGATATGTTTTGTTGGTAGCATACCGGCTGGGCTTAACGACTCTAAAAAACTGACTTCTGATCAACGTCAAGCAGCCTATAAAACGATAATCGAACGCCAAGATCATAAAGCAGTAGTTTTTGTAGAATCTTGTGACATCGACAAATATGGCTTAACTTGGGCACAAACATACTCAATGGGATTAGCTGTTAAACAAGTTTTAGAATCACTTAACCCTGGCTCGGCGGATGAAGTAGAGTTAATAATCGATGGTAACGTAAACTATCTTGGCCAGAGTGACGCATGGGAGACTAGAGTTATTGCCAAGGCTGATTCCATTTTTGCAGAAGTAATGGCGGCAAGCATACTAGCAAAAGTTGAACGGGATATGCGTATGCGTCAGCTTGCAAACGCATATAAAAACTATGGTTTCGAAAAACACGTCGGATACGGGACAAAAGCTCATCGAGATGCTTTAAGTAGATATGGCATCAGTGATATTCATCGTAAATCGTTCTCACCAATTAAGAAGTTGTTATGAACACTAGCGATAAAGGTAGATCAGCCGAGAATTTAGTGGCCGAATATTTGATTGAGTCTGGCTACCAAATATTAAAGCAAAACTGGCGAACTAAGGCTTGCGAGATAGACATAATCGCAAAAAAGAAAAAATCGATATATTTTGTCGAAGTAAAATATCGTAAAAACAGTATAGGCGGCGGCGGACTCGAGGCAATAACACCTGCAAAACTTAAGCAGATGCAGCGATCTGTCGAAATTTGGCTAAGTGTTAATAAGTGGCCTGGTAAGATCGAGTTATTGGCGGCTGAAGTTAACTCTTCGGGTTATATAAATTTGGTGGAGTGTTAAACTACCAGATTTTTGAACGAGTCTTTGGGGCTCGATAAAGTCGATCATTTGGGCTAATTTCGAAGACGTTATAAAAAGCGTCCATATGAGGTACGATGCCGTTAACTCGAAATCTAGGATCTGGATGTGGATCAGACTTGGCGGCTTGTAGCGCCGATTCTGCCGATTCGTTTTGTCTTTCGACGGTGGCGAGGGCGTAGAAAAAAACATGCTCTGCGTCTAATCCATTTGAATCAGTATGACTGATTGCCCCAGCACTTAACTCATTCTGCAACACTTGCCACGCAAGCTCTGCTCCACCAAGATCAGCAATTGCTTCGCCAATAACTAAATCTCCAATCATAAAGACACCATCGATAACTTCAAAATTGTTGGCTGATTCTCGGATATATTTTGAGCGTAGATGAAAACTCTGCTTTTCGGATTTTGTCATCCATGGTTTTAACTCACCGTTAGCATCGAACAAAGAACCTTGATCATCGAATCCATGTGTGAACTCGTGACCAATAACGTAGCCTATTCCTGCCAAGTTTGCGGCGTAGTGAGAGTTCGGATCAAAAAATGGATATTGTAAAATTGCTGCCGGGAAAACTATTTCTAGACGATTTGGATCGTGATATGCGTTAACAGTTTGTGGGGTCATGTGCCACTCTTCGATCGGAGGCCGCTTACCAACTTTATCTAAGCTATATTTAGTATCGTGTTCTGCGGCTGCGAGTAAGTTGCCTATAAAGTTATATCGATCTATTTTTAGATGACTGTAATCTCGCCATTTGTCTGGGTAACCGACTCTGACCTTAATGTTATTAAGTTTACTGATTGCAATTTTCTGCGATTTAGGTGACATCCAATCTAAATTTGAAATTCTTTTGGAATACACATCTCTAATTTTTTCGACCATCTCGAGTATGGTGTGCTTGCTAGTTTCCGGAAAAACACTTGCTACATACATCTCGCCGAGCAGTTCACCTACAGCAGAGTCTGCAGCTATCAACAGACGCTTCCAAAGGGGCTTCTGCTTTACTTGGCCAGACACAACCTTGCCAAAGAATTCAAAGAATAGGTTGGAGTATTCGGTATTTATTTTACCTGCGTAAGACATTAGCACGGACCAAATTAAGTAAGCTTGGATCTCGCCCCAATCTGAAGTGATTACGAATTGGATAGTTTTTTCGAAAAAATCTGGCTGGTCGAGGACTAAATGATCCGTTCGAGGTAAGCCAATTGCCTGAAAATAATCTATCCAATTAAATGAAGGTATTGTTTGAGCTAACTGATTCAGATTGAACGGGTTATACATTCTAACTGAGTCTCGACAAGCTGCTGGTGTCCAGCTGTACTCAGCCAGTCTCTGTTCAATTTCGAAAATTGGTTCAAAGTTTAATGGTGTAAAATCTCGTTTTTCTAATAGTTTGTGTGCGAATATGGAGTATTGGTTGCGAACTTTGGCCATGTGTGTAGAATCTTCTAGATAATAATCTCTACTTGGCAAGGTTAAGCCACCTTGGTCCAATCTGAGAACCTGTACGCGAGAATTTTTGTCATCTAAATCTACGAATAGATTCCAAAAAGGGTTAATACCGTAACGATGGAGAGTCCCAAGGATTTGACCAAGTTGATTCGGGTTTTCTGCTTTTTGGATAATATTAATTAATTCGTTAATCTTCTCTACAGACTTTTGGTGGTATTTATCGCGAGTTTCCCCAGAGATGTAAAAATCTATGATTTTCTGTTGTTTAGAATTTTTTGGACCTTCATTTTTGAGCTCCTCAATGATTTTTTTGAGGTCTTTGAATGATTTTTCGCGGAGTTCGCTAAAAGTTCCCCAACGTGATTCACTTGGTGGCAGTGGATTTTTATGAAGCCAATTGTTATTTACATGGTGATATAAGTCGTCACCTGGCAGGATTTTATTGTCTAATTGGTAGATTAAATTCATATAGGATTTACAAAGGATAGCATATTTGCTAAAATACGCTCATCAGAACCGGACCGATTGGCCCGGGTTTTTTAATCAAAGATGAGGTGAAAATGAACTTAGATGTTAAACAAATGGTACTTGCACTGCACACGCTTGCCGAAGAAAAAAATCTACCCGAAGAGGTAGTTCAAGATGCTGTAGAACAAGCATTAGCCGCAGCATGGCGACGCGACTACGGAGTTCGCGATCAGAATGTGCGTGCTAGCATAAACTTAAATACTGGAGAGGTTGACGTTTATGAAATTACAGAAGTAGTCGACGAAGTTGAAGATGAAGTCAATCAAATAACTCTTGCCGAGGCCAAGGAACGAAAAAAAGACGCCAAAGTTGGTGATATTTTAGAAACACACCACAAAGCCGAAACTTTTGGTCGAGTCGCGGCTCAGACTGCAAAACAAGTCATCCTTCAACGTCTACGTGAAGCAGAGCGCGAGATTGTAATGGCAGAGTTCGAGAACAAGATCGGCCAAATTGTTAACGCTGTCGTGACTCGGGTCGAGCCGAAAGTTATTCGATTAGAACTTGGTAGGGCTCAGGGCATAATGCCTCAGAGTGAACAGATTCAAGGTGAGCGGTATTATCCGGGACAACGCCTCAAGGCATATCTAAAAGACGTTGAGAAAGGCTTTAAGGGCCCACAACTAGTCTTAAGCCGTGGATCAATTGAATTTATTAAGCTGTTGTTTGCGGCCGAAGTTCCAGAAATGGAAAATGGATCTGTTGAAATAAAGAATGTTGCTCGTGAAGCAGGCGTTCGCACCAAGCTGGCAGTCGCTAGTAATGTGCCAAATATTGATCCAGTAGGAACTTTTGTAGGCGGTCATGGAACTCGGGTACAGTCAGTTAACTCTGAAATTGGCGATCAGGAAAAGATCGATATTATTGTCTGGTCGGGTGAAATCAAGGAATATATTACAAACGCACTAAGTCCGACAGAAGTTCTGAGTGTGACCTTAAACGATAGCGATAAACGAGCCAGGGTAGTGGTGGCTCATGAGCAGCTGAGTGTAGCGATTGGTCGTGCTGGTCAAAACGTTAGGTTAGCTGGTAAGTTGACCGGCTATGAAATAGACATCATTGATGAGAATGAAGTACCTAAAGCTCAAGCACCTAAGCTCAAGCGCAAAGAAGAACTTGAGGAAAGTTTGATCGAAGCCTTGGAGTCTAATTCCAAAGCAGATGAGTAGCCGAACCGGAACGGGTTGGTACGACTATGTAGATGGACAACCCGAACATCCTGGTCAACAGCTTGAACTAATTATTCCCGGCCACGGTCTAGTTGTGTATGATGAATATTACGTACATAAACTTGGTCAAGCTATGAACTTGGTTCGGGCTGATCAGACACTCTGGATCGTAGATGATAGTCAGCGTAAAACAAAAAAATTCAATCAGAAACCATTAGATTCTAAACCCACAATTCTAACAAACTTCTGGGGTAGGTTCTGGGATCTAAGGTTTCAGTTAGAGTCAGCTAGTAATCCTAGTTTTATAGGGATGACTTTATTTAATGGTTTAACTCCTAATAGGGATACCGAGAGAGTTAGCCCGAAACAAATTTACCAAGGAGCGGTAAGATTTGAACTACTTCGAGCCATGTATCTGGGATATTATCGGAGGTTTGGTGTGGCGGCAATGCCAGAACTTCGTGAGCAATTAAGACAAGATAAACGGTCTGCACTACTAACTGGAGTCGGCTCAATAGCACTAATGTCTTTGTACCCTAACATGGGCATACTCGGTTTAGGAGTTACTGGTGCAATTTATGGTTACGCACGGTGGACATTTCCTGGTGCTGAGGCTGTCGATTACGCATTAGACCATCTTGGTGATAACTCTGAGTTAGCCAAACTAGCTGCATTGGCTATCAATTTTAGGTACCAAACAACAAATTAATACTAACGAAAAAATAAAACTACTTAGCACTCATTGACTATGAGTGCTAAATTAAGCTATACTTGAACTACCAATAGATAAGGGTACGAAATATACATGCAGTTTAATCCAGATTTCGAAGAGTTTTTGAATAACTTCACCGATAACGCGCTTAAGAGCTTGAGATTTGCTGACGCAATTGCTACTGAGCTTGGTTCTGCTTATGTAGGTACAGAACATATCTTACTGGGTGTGTTAAGGCAAGGAGGGTCGGTCGGAGCCAAGTTACTATCCGATGTCGGGGTAACTTATGATCGTGCCAGATTGGCGCTTAACTTAACGCCTAGGACACTAGTTATTAATCTTGGCAGTAAGGGTTTGAGTGAAACAGCCAAGCTGACCTTAAAGATGAGTTGGGATATAGCTCAAGAGTTTAACCAAGATATGTGTGGCACAGAACATATCTTGTATAGTCTTATTAGTCAAAAAAACGCACGGGCGTCCTTATTACTAAAAGACATGAATGTCGACTTAAATCGTCTGAATAGTGTAGTAGAAAGTTTATTAGGCAAACAAGGTGTTGAAACAATCGAAAGGGCTGGAATCCAAAGTTCAAAAAGTAAAAAAGGAAAAACTGCTTTAGATATCTTTGGCACAGACTTAACTGCAAAAGCTAGAGCCAACGAGCTAGATCCGGTAGTGGGACGAGAATCACAAATACGTCGAGCAATTACAATCTTAAATCGACGCAACAAAAATAATCCAGTTTTGATCGGTGAGCCAGGTGTTGGTAAGACGGCAATCGTTGAAGGTCTAGCCCAAAAAATAATTACAGAAGATGTACCTGATAGTTTATTGGACAAGAGAATAGTCTTACTCGATCTTCCTGGGATGATCGCTGGTACAAAATATCGTGGTGAATTCGAAGAAAGATTAAAAAAAGTCATAGAAGAGTTGACTAGTGATGACCGTACAATTGCATTCATTGACGAACTGCATTTGCTTGTCGGAGCTGGTGCAGCTGAAGGTGCCATCGATGCAGGCAATATTCTTAAACCAGCTTTAGCCCGAGGCAAAATTCAGGTAATTGGTGCGACCACTACTGATGAGTACACAAAACATATTGAAAAAGATGCTGCACTTGAAAGACGTTTTCAGCCAATTATGGTGCCCGAAACCAACAAGCAAGAAACTTTGGCGATACTCCGTGGCCTGAAGCACAAGTATGAAGATTATCATGGTATAAGCGTGAGTGATGAGGTTTTACAAGATGCAGTTACATTAAGTGATCGGTATATAAATGACCGATACATGCCCGATAAGGCGATCGACTTGCTAGATGAGTCGGCAGCGCATCTTCGCGTTGATCGCGGTAAATCTGATCCGAAACAGCGCAAGCTACTAAAAGATCTGCATCTAATGACGATGCGCATGGACGAAGCAGCCGCTTCAGAAGATTACGAAAAGGCCGCTCGCTACAAACAGAAGATAAAAGACCTCCAAGAGGCATTACAGGTCGCTCGGCGGCAACAACCATCAAGTAAACGACTTCAGCTTAGTTCTGATGATCTGGCTGCGGTTATTTCTTTATGGACACAAGTTCCGGTTTCACAAGTAGTCAAGTCCGAAGCTAAAAGTTTGTTAAGCCTCGAGAAAAGATTAGAAAAACATGTGATAGGCCAGACTGAAGCACTCGAAGCAGTCGCCAAAGCTATTCGTCGTAGCCGAAGTGGTATCGCTTCGTCGGGTAGACCAATCGGTAGCTTTATGTTCTTGGGGCCAACCGGAGTTGGCAAAACTGAGCTTGCAAGGGCGTTGGCTAAAGAATTTTATGGTCGAGAGGAGTCCTTGATAAAAATTGATATGAGTGAGTTTGGCGAGCGGCATACGGTCGCTAGACTTGTCGGAGCGCCGGCAGGGTATGTTGGTTATGAAGAGTCTGGTCAATTGACAGAAAAAATTAGGCGACAGCCGTATAGTTTGGTTCTGTTCGACGAAATCGAAAAGGCACATCCAGATGTCTTTAATGTGCTATTACAAATCTTGGAAGACGGACGCTTAACTGATGCTAAGGGTCGGGTTGTAGATTTTAGTAATACAGTAATCATATTAACCAGCAATATTGGAGCGGAAAAATTACAAAAAGAAGTATCATTAGGTTTCTCGGCTGATTCAAAAAGCGAACTAGATGAGTCTCAGAAACTCCACGAACTAAACCAGACGAAAGTTAAAGATGAACTAAAACGTTTTATGAGACCTGAGTTATTAAACAGGTTTGATAAAACCATTGTATTCAGGGCACTCACAAAGAAAGACGTATCTAGGATAGTTAATGTTCAACTAGACAACCTAAATCAGAGACTACTAGCAAGAAGGCTAGCCATTAAACCAACTACCAGTCTTAAGCATTGGCTAGTAGACAAAGGGTTTGATATCAAAAATGGTGTGCGACCACTGCGACGTTTAATCCAAGAAGAACTCGAAGACTTAATAGCAGAAGGTCTACTGGCAGGTAATATCGAAGAGAATTCTGTATTAAAAGCTACCCTTAAGCTAGGTAAACCGACTCTCGAGAAGCTCTCAGAATAGAGTATAATATATTTGTTAATGAAGAGGTTGGCATTCGTATTTAGTTTAATTACGACATTGACTTTGTCGTTTATTATTTACGTTTTTAGATATCAGATAGGTGATTGGTATAGATTGCGCGGATACCAGCCTGGATCAGAGATTGTTGATTTAGCAGATAAAGCTAGCTTGAACGATTATGGCCGTAAGCTTTTTTATGTAAATCATCCTGAACTCTTAACGGCCGATGAATTTAACCTGCATTGCCCCGAAAAAGAAAAGTCGGTGGTTCTAGGTTGCTATAATGGGACAAATATCTATCTATATAATGTCGATGCGACAGAACTTTCAGATGTAAAGCAAATAACTGCAGCTCATGAAATGCTCCATGCTGCCTATGCTCGGCTCAGTGGTGATGAAAAGCAATCAGTAAACGATTGGCTAAAAGTCGCCGAAGCAAATATTGTAAACTCTAGAATCACACAAATTATCAAGAGCTATGGTGATCTTTCGGATGAGGCGCGTTTTAATGAGCTACACTCAATTATTGGGACAGAAGTTGCGAACTTGCCAAGCTTTCTGGAAGATTATTATTCTAAATACTTTGTCGATCGGTCGGAGGTTGTCGCAGCTAGTCAAAGATATGAGGGTGTGTTTCTTAAACTAGAGAAACAAATAGCTCAGTATGATGAACAACTAGTTAGTCTATCTCTGAATATTAGATCAGTAGAAGCCACGATAGAAAACCAGGTTGAGGTGCTAGATCAGAAACGCCAAAAACTTGATCTGTTTTATGCATCTGAAGAGTACGGCAAATATAACGATTCTGTTCCTGAGTATAATCGGCTTGTAGAGATATATAATCAGGCTGTCGAAAATTTAAAACAACTAATCTCGGATTATAATGACATTGTTAACGCGCGAAATCTTTTGGGTGTACAACAGAATAACTTAGCCCAGAGTTTAGATAGTCACTATAAATCACTGGAGACCAAGTAATGGCCAGGCAACCAAAAACAACATATATTTGCACAAATTGTGGTTCACAATCTAGTACTTGGAGCGGTAAGTGTTTTGATTGCGGTGAGTGGGGTACTTTAGACAAACTTGAAACGTCTGATCTTGTACTGGCTGGCAAGCAAGTGTCTGGCAAAACGCTTCAAGTTAGCAAACTCTCGGAAGCTAAAACCCAGATCGAAACTACTCGGTTAACCACAAAGTTCGAAGAGCTTGATCAAGTGCTTGGCGGTGGTATCGTCGCAGGTTCAGTGATTCTATTAGCTGGTCAACCAGGTATAGGTAAAAGTACGCTATTAATGCAGTTAGCGGCTGGAGTATCGAGGGATTCAAAGGTGTTATATGTCAGCGGCGAAGAATCGGAGCATCAGGTAGCTGCCCGGGCAGCACGTCTGAAACTAGATAAAAATCAACTCGATATAGTCAGTACGAATAGCACTGATGATATTACGGTCACAATCAAGTCTTCTGACTATAAACTAGTAGTTGTCGATTCAATCCAAACTATATCTACTAACGCAGTTACTGGTTCGCAAGGTGGGGTGTCTCAAATTGTTAGTTCGGCACAGATGCTTATCGCGGCAGCCAAACAAACTCAGACAAGTATAATTTTGGTTGGTCATGTAACAAAAGAAGGTTCGATTGCTGGCCCTAAAATACTTGAGCATATAGTTGATGTAGTCATGCAACTAGAAGGAGATAAGTTCGCCGGATTTAAGTTATTACGCGCAAATAAGAATCGCTATGGTTCCATCGATGAAGTTGCCGTATTAGAGATGTCTCCAATCGGTTTGGTGGCTGTAGATAATCCTTCGAAGGCATTGCTAGCTGAGCGTATATTAGTTGATGGATCTGTAATTTTTGCGGCAGTCGAGGGAAATCGCCCGCTGCTGGTAGAGATACAGGCACTTACAAATCCAAGTGAGTTTGGGTATCCAAAACGAACTGCCGTTGGTATTAATCAAAATCGCCTGAATTTACTAGTGGCTGTTCTAGAAAAAAGAACGAAATTATCCTTAGCAAAAACGGACATCTATGTATCCGTTGCTAGTGGCATAAATTTGACCGATCCGGCCGCCGACCTTGCCGTATGCATGGCAATCGCTAGTTCGGTAAAGGGCTTAGCGCTTAATCCTGATACGGTTGTCTATGGTGAAGTTGGTCTGGGTGGTGAGGTACGTAGTGTGACATATGCAGATAAACGTAACAAAGAGGCCAAGAAGCTTGGTTTTAGTACTATCATCGGTCCTGTTCGAGGTGAGATACTCGAATTACGTTCGGCACTAAATACTCACCTTAAATCTACCAAACCTAAGTAGCTGGGATATATATCGAGTTGTCTTGATCAACCAAAATACCGTCGTCGTATAGGTTGGCCGAACAATAGTTTCCTTCTGAGCCGATGTTTACTTTTCCAGAAGAATTAAAGCTGCTGCTGGTGCCAGCGCTGGGCAGGGTGACATTACCCGAACAGTCACCACTAAACTGAATGCTTAAATTAGAACTCTCTTTCGACCAGTTGACGGTCACTTCGTAGGTTGGTCCAGGACCACCAGTAAAACTCACCCCGTTGCCAATTGGGTCGAAAAGTACTGGCTCACTGATTGAGAAATTTATGTTCGTATCTATCGAAGCGTCATACAACGCGCTGTCGACAACCTCGGCTGTTACACGTTTATTACCATCGACTGCAACAGTATAGTAGAAGTCGACATTGCCATTACTCGTAACATTTTTTGAACCGCCTGGAATAATTTGACCATCAACTTTTAGGTTTACAGTATCGAGTGGGTGCGTACCTTTGGTGACTTTGACAGTAATTACGCAACTTCCGTCACACGAGGCCGGTGAGCTGACAAAACTAATACTTGGTCTAATGTCGTCGCAGTTATGCAGATCATCTTCATCTTTAGGAATTTCACCCCCGACTACTGGTCCGAGTGCGGCAATAATTGGTTTCATCCAGGCACTATAATTTGGGTCAGATTCTGGGAGTTCTGCGAGTAGATTGCCGCCGTTAACTACCTGGCGTGCGCGGTCAGGCGTACATTCGGTGGCACGTAAACCGGTAACTACGTCAATCTCTGCTGTCTGAGACTTATCTTGGCGTTTTGGTACGTACCATGATGGGAAGAGATCAGCCTGTCCTGAGTCTGACTGGTAGCCGCTAGTTCTGTCGATACGAACGTATTTAACACCTTCTGGTTTTTCCCAGTCGTTACGCTGTTCTTCGGGCAATTTTGAATTGAAGTCCTTCATAAAGGCTTGAATCATGGTGGTTTTGATGGCGGTTGTGTACGACTCGTTGAAACTGCGAGTCACATCATGATGGCCCATCCACGCGCCAAAGGCTACTTTTTTCGTATAACCAAAAACAGTGTTGTTCTTAAAGTTATCTGTTGTTCCAGTCTTGATCGCCATTTTGACCCCACTAATATTGAAGCCCTGGGTAAATCTGACACTTGGGTCAGACAAAATATTATTGATGATATATGCTGTTTCGGGATTTATTACATCTTCTCCAGGCCCAGGTGTCCACTCAGAAATTAGCTGATCGTTGCTGTCGTATATCTTGTCGATATACGTTAAAGGTTGGTAGTTGCCGAGTCGACCGAAGGTTGCGTATGAATTAGCCATTTCGTCGAGTCTTAGCTCCACGCCACTACCAATAGCACTCGCTAAGCCACAATATCCGCCACAATTTACGCCAGATCGAAGACCCGCTTTATACGCAATGTCGTGAGTTTTTTCGATTCCAGCAATATACATGGCTTTAATGGCGGGAATATTTAGCGACTGACCAAAAGCGTATCGCATGCTAACCGGACCACGGTGTCCACCGTCATAATTCTTTGGTGTGTAACCAGGAGCAAAGGTAGTCCGATAGTCGTAAAAAGTACTTCCGGCACCCCAATCAGTAGTGTTCTCGATTACACTGGAATAATCGAATATTTTAAATGCCGAACCTGGATCGCGCGGTGTAGTAACTGTATTTGTCTGTCCGAATTCCGGGTATCGGAAGTCACGACTACCTACATGAGCAATAACTTTGCCTGTTTCAACATCTACCGCCACGGCAGCGGCGTTGTCCATGCCTCTAGATTCGAGCATTGGTATAGCAGCATCAACACTTTTTTGGGCGAGTGCTTGCGCGTCTAAGTCGAGGGTTGTGTAGACTTTAAAGCCTAGTTTGCGTACTTCTTCGCCGTATTCGGCAATTAAGCGCTTTTCAACCTCTAAGACGAAGTGTGGAGCGATAATTCCTTCAAACTGGTCGCGGTCTGTTATTACTTTAGCTAAGGTATCGACCTCGAGTGCCTGCTCATACTCCTCTTGGGTTATCTTGTTTTGTTCACGCATTAATTTAAGTACATAATGTTGTCTTTCGACATGGACATCTGGATTGCTCCAGTAATATGTTGGTGAAGGTATAGCTGCAGTCAAGAGTGCTGCCTCATCGAGGGTTAATTCGCTAGCTGATTTGTCGAAGTATCCCCGAGATGCGGCTTCAATACCGTCATAGACCGAACCAAAGGAGGCAACGTTTAAGTAGGCGTTTAATATCTCATCTTTGGTAAATGACCGTTCAAGCTCAATTGACAGGATTAGTTCTTTAATTTTACGTGAATACACTTTTTCGGTGTTTTTTAAGATAGCATTTTTAACATATTGCTGAGTAATTGTTGATCCACCTTGGGTTCGACCACCACCTGTAAAGTTGGCCACAGCCGCTCGCAGCACCGAAGAACTTTTAAAGCCACCATGCGTGTAAAAATCTTTATCTTCAGTTGCGACAACTGCATCTACAAGATACTTACTGACATTTTTAAGACTAACAGGTGTACATTCGACATTACCTTTTGACGCCCATAGGAGAGTTTTACCGGTACTGTCGTAATATTCGGTAGTCTGACCCTGAACACATGCTTGCAAGTCTGAAAAATTAGTTGGTAAGTCTTTACGATAATATGCAAATAGGCTAAATATTAACAAGCCCATCGAAGCTATGCCGATACCGGTCAATTTAAGTGCCATAATTGCGCCTTGGCGGCTAAACCAATACTTAATCACCCGCTTAGGATGAAGACGATACAAGAATCTCTTTACTCGGCCTTTAGGTAAGGTTGCTAAATACTCGGCCTTTTTTCTAGCACGAGCATCTTTTTTAGTTTTACGACTCTTGTTTACTTTCTGAAAACGCTTTTTGACGTTTTTGAACAACTTAGAAAACCCAGTCTTAACATTTTTCAGTTTACTCATTTGTACCTCTTAGAGTGACAATATTATATCAGACTAGTGGTTAATGAATAGCTTTTTCCGAAGACTTATGACTCGCTGTTGAAGTGATTTAGATACCACAAAAACATGGTAGTTAAACCGATTGTAAACAACACTAAAGCTTTGCCCACTAGATTGCTTCTCGCCCCCAAAAGCGACTTTAAACTGTCCAATGCCATATAATTCATCGTTCGGGTCAAGTTGGCCACTTTGATCAAACTGTGCAATACCCCACATATCGTACTTACCTAAGCCAAGTTTTTTAGCATGCATAAATGTTTGATAAGCAAAGCCTTGGGCTAACTTAAGATCGCGACCTTTTTGGGTTCGTCCACCGTAGAACTGGTATGCTGCACCATTTGCATAGGCGACCATGTAGGCTCCGATGTCTTCAGAGTTTAGGCTACCAACAGAAATATAAGCCATCTGATTTTCTGATAATTCTCGCCAGACTTTTCGATAATAATCTAGCTCGAATTTTATGTAATTTTTTGACGTCGAAACAGCATTCATGACTGCGCAAAACCGATCAACTGCTAAATCACCACTGTCGTAGGTTTCTACTATTAAACCTGCCTGTTCGGCCTTTCGGATGTTCTGACGGTGAGATTTACTACAGGCGGCGAAGATAGATTCTTGGTCTTTCTGTAAGTCATTGACTACAGTATACCGGGCATTAATCGGTTTTAAGCCCCAGTAGCAGACGCTCTTTGGCAACTTAGTAAGGTGACCATTAGGTTCGATATATATGTGACTTAATTTTGGGAAGTCTGCTTTTAGTTTTTCGCCGAGTGAATCCAACCATTTATCGGCAGGCATGCCGTCATAGCCAGCTTTCAAAACCTGAGCGTACGGACATCGATTAATCGGGTTTCGGTTAAGCTGAACTAAGGTTGGAATACCTTCTATGATATACATCTGCGAGTTAGGCTTAATTTTTGCCCATGCTGGAGACTGGAGCACATGCATACGAAGTTTCTTCCATGCTTCGAGATACTCTGTTTGTTGATTCACCTTGTTACTATAGCATTCGAATGCGGTACAATCCTAGATATGCAATTATCAACAAAAGTTGAAGAGCTGAATGGAGTCGGATCAGCAACCGCTTCAGCCTTAAGGCGACTAGGCATAAAAAACTTAGGCGACTTAATTAATCATTATCCTAAGCGATACGAAGATTATTCAAAAATAACCTTAATAAAAGATGCTAAGGCTGGCCAGATTAGTATCCGTGCACGTTTGGCTAATATTAAGTCGCTTTATGGTCGAAAACGTGGTCTACACGTTACAACTGCGCTTGCGAGCGATGCCACAGGAAGTATGCATGTAACTTGGTTCAATCAGCCGTATCGAGCTGCAAGTATCAAAGCAAACGCAGAGTATTTTCTATCTGGAAAGTATGATTTTTCAGGGACATTCCTGACTTTACTCAATCCTAGTATCGAACTAGTTAGTGATTTTCCAGCAAATACTGCCAGAATTCTGCCAGTTTATCCGGAGACTAAAGGAATCACTAGCCATAAGTTGCGTAAATTACTGGTTCAAAATGAGAGCGTTTTCAAAAGTGTAAAGGAGTATTTGCCGCAAGAAATCATCGATTTCGCTGGCATCGGATCCTTTGCAGACACTTTAAGGAAACTTCATCTACCGAATGATTCTCAAGAACTGCAAGAGGCAATAGCAGATCTAGGTTTTCGCGAACTTTTTGAGGTCACTTTGGCTAGTCAGTTATTAAGAATCGATCTACAAAAATACCGTAGTCGACATATAAAAATTAAGGAAAGTTCGCTAAGAAGATTTGTTGACGGTCTACCATTTAAGTTGACACCAGGACAAAAACTAACAGCTTGGCAGGCTTTAAAAGATATGTCTGAAGCCACTCATCCTATGAACCGTCTGGTGGAGGGTGATGTCGGCTCTGGCAAAACTGCTATCGCTGCTATAGTTGCATTTAATGTCATTAAGTCTGGAGGCCAGGTTGCCGTAATGGCACCGACTGAGCTACTTGCTAATCAGCATTTTCAGTCTATGCAAGAATACTTCGGCAAGAATCTGGAAGACGGTGAGATTGCATTATTGAGTAGTTCTCTAAATACACCTCGGCGCAAGCTGGTTATCGATGGTTTAAAAACAGGGAAGATTAAGCTAATTATCGGCACACATGCTTTGTTCCAATCATATGTAGAGGCTCGGAATCTCGAATTATTAGTTATTGACGAACAACATCGTTTTGGCGTTAATCAACGGGAGTTCTTGCTGGCAAAGGCTGCTCGAATGCCTCATGTTCTAACTATGACGGCCACACCTATCCCTCGTTCACTGGCGTTGGTTCTTTACGGTGAGCTAGATATTAGCGTCTTAGCCGAGAAACCTCCAGGCCGACAGAAAATAACCACCAAACTTATTAGTCTCTCTCAAAGACTCGACTTATTTAAAGCAGTGATAGAGCAGTCTAGTCCGACAAACCAAGTGTTTGTGGTCTGCCCGAATATTGATTCACCTGATCAAGCAGACTCGATCAGTAAAACAGAGGAATGGTTAAAAAAACATTTTCCAAATTTAGGCTACGGAGTTATCCATGGCCGCTTGAAAGCTCAAGAAAAAGAGGAAGTAATGTCTGATTTCTTGAACGGAAAATTTAATTTATTGCTAGCAACAACTGTTATTGAGGTCGGGGTCAACATTGTGAATGCTTTGAACATGATTATTCTGTCCCCAGACAGGTTTGGTTTAGCCCAACTTCACCAATTACGTGGCCGTGTAGGACGTGGGCAACGCCCAGCGAACTGTTTTTTGTGTTTGAACGACAACGAGCCGCCAACCAAAAGACTAAGATTGATCGAGAAATTGGACGACGGCTTTAAGTTGGCCGAAGCAGATTTAGAGTTGCGTGGTCCGGGTGCAATTTATGGCACAAGGCAAAGTGGACAGCTAGATTTACGCGTTGCGAAGTTGACAGATGTAAAACTCGTAAGTAAAGCACGTGAAGCTGCGAAAGAATTTGTAGCACTCGACCTAAAACTGATAAAATACAAGAAGTTACACGCAAAAATAGTGTATTTACAGAAGATAACAAACCTTAATTAGTATATGTATTCAGGCTGGATGCTGACAAATAAGTCGGGTGATTTCATTGGCGCCCATCAGAAGTTTAATCGAGTTGCTCATAGGCATCTTCGGGAGCTATTAGAGTTACGAAATATTAGTTTCCCGAGCCTTAAGCAGATCCTCCGTTTTGAAGGAAAGAATGGACCAGATGGTATCAAGGCCAAAAGCCCTGGACACGATGAACCTTACCACTTTTATGACCCTTTTGACCCTACTTATACTGAGTTATTAGAGTATTTAAATGATCATTATTCAAAGTTGGTTGCGTCACTAAAGAAACAAGATACAGAAAAAGCTTCTTACGAGGCAGCGTGGTTGGCCCATGTTCTGACCGACGGATTAACACCTGCGCATCACTTTCCCTACGAAGAAGAATTAGAAAAGCTACGTGGAGAAGATAACTCGACTCGCAATAGCATAGCCGCCAAAAATATCATAAAAGGTGAAAATACATTCCAGACAGTTAAGAAAAACTGGCATTTCTGGGGACCAAAAGGCTTGTTTACGACCCATTGGTGGTTTGAGTGGGGAGTTACGGCAATCATCAAACCTCTCAAAATGCATAACGCCATGCCAACTGAGTACGACATTAAAACTGTTAAACATTTAGGTATAGAAGAATTTTTTAAACGAACTGCCCGTGAAATCGCTCTTTTAGATATGTATGATCGATTTTACAAGCGTGGGTGGACGCCTAGTCTTGCAAAGGATGTCCGTAGGGTTATGGCTCCACTAATATCGCGCACAATTACCTTGGCTTGGCATTCGGCTGCTCTCGAAGCTCAACAAACATGATACGATTTGGTTATGAGAATAATCGGCGGCAAACTAAAAAGTAGAATTTTCAAAGCACCTCCCGGTAAAAGAACCCACCCGATGGGTGAAAAACCACGTGGTGCGATCTTTAACGCTCTGGGTGATTTAACTGGCATGACAGTCTTAGACGCCTACGCGGGCAGTGGTGCATTAAGTTTCGAAGCCATTAGTCGTGGGGCGAGCAGTGCGACGGCTCTAGATATCGACAAAAAAGCCTACATAACTTTAACCGAAAATATCCTGTTGCTCGGACTCGAAAAAGAAGTGCACGCTAGCCGGGCGAACTGCAGCACTTGGGTCAAGAATAATCAAGATCTGAGTTATGACATCGTTTTTGCCGATCCACCATATTACGACCTTAACCCCAAGCATATCGAGGAGCTAGCGACAGCTGTCAAGTCTGAAGGCTTGCTGGTGATTAGTCACGGTGCATTTTATCGCCCAAACTTTAACGAACAGGGCTGGCAACTTTTAAGCCATAAACAATACGCCAACGCTAACATCAGCATTTACAAGAAACCATAACTCTCAAGCTTTGCATAAAATCTAGAGGGTAATACAATTCTAATCATGGCATTAAGCAAAGATATCGGTCCAAGCATAGTCGAGGCTACCCCTAAAAAGTCAATTGAGCTAATTCGAGATGATTTAGCTCAAGCAGACACACTATTTTCTGGTGTCAGCTTACTAGTTGCGGTCCTAAAACGGCACGAAGCTAGGATAGATGGAGAATTTTGCGGTAAGTATGATGGTTCAACTGATTGGTACAGGCTAGGTCCAATAACTTCAACGGCGTTATGTGAGGTTACGGGATGCGATTTGCTTCCGGCAGCTGTTTTAGGTCGAGCCTATGAAGACTTGGCATATATCACGGAATGGTTTGTGGAACCGCATAAAGTACCGGCCGACATCGGAGGATCTCAGTATATGGTGCATAAACCAAATTCGAGGACCCCAAAATATTTATTTCGGATGCCAAAGGGATTGTATGGCGACAGGTTACCGATTAAGCAAGCACGTTTTCGAGACGTCTTGCCGAGTAGACTAAACGATGTAGTTTTGGCAGCGCGAGCTCTCCGAAATAGTGGTGAAGAGGCTGAAGAAAGTCATGCACTCCGAGAGTTAGATCGGATTTGTGTGATTGGCCAAGCTGCACAATCGTTTGCAGCTGATATTTTGAATTCTTAAACTTATAATAATAGTTCGGCAGCAGTGATGGCACTAATAAATTGGTGCATACGTACTATTTCACTAGCTTCAGGGTGAGGATCGGTTGAGTGCTTCAGCCAATAACCAATCAACAGCCGGGCGTATGTTTTATTCAACTTAGTTTTATATTTGTTTATATCATAGCCTGACTTGTGTAGGTCGATCAGGAGCATGGTCATATCGGCACCATTTAGGCCTAGATGAGCCCAAGACCAGTCAACAACCCGAGTGCCACGCTCAGGGTGCCAAGCTAAATTTGCTTGGCGGGCGTCATGGTGGTTTAGAACTGTTCCAACCGGTGCAGAATTTAATCTAAGGTTTTCAAGTTGACTCCCCAAACTTCTAGCTAGAATCATGAAATCTGGGTGTAGCAGTTCCTCCCATCGCTTGAGTTGAGCCGTAATTATATCTGTTACTGAACCTGGGTGGATCTTATTCCACCCGTGCTCAAACATGTAACCTAAGACATTCTCGTTTAATATTTGCAACGATGGTGGGGAAATTTGTTCAAGTTTTGTGAAGGCTTGTTCTGCATCGGCAATATATTTATTTAAATTGTCTCTAGGCGCGCGCCAGTGCCAACCGCTTGCGGCCGTTAAACCCTCTAGTAGTAGCATGCCATCAATATATTCAAAGCTGCCAACTGTATGGCTAAACCCATGTTTGTGTAAATGTTCGTAAATACTAGCTTCTTTGGCTAAGAATTCGAGCATTTCGCTCTGGCGGTGTGGATCTGTTAGTAGGTTTGGATGATATGCTTTGGCAAACAGTGATTTTTGCTCATCTAACTGTGCAATTAGACGATAGTAAGCCATATGCCCGCCTTCGGCCGGCTTGATCTTGTCTGGAGTCGTCAGACTCAGCAAATAGTCTGTATGAGGTTTCTGGAGTTTATTTATCATGTATTTAGGTCTTCGAAGGCAAATTCTACTATCTTTCGGTGCGATCCGCCTAGTATTTTTTGCCACTCATCTGTCGAGAACCACCTAGCATCAATCGCATCATCACCGCCAACAACCGGTCTGGCTGCCTCTGGTCTAAACAGCATCGCATGGGTGTGTGCCCAGGCGTTTGCCGTGACTCGACCATCAGCCACAATTCCATCATATATCGTCTGCGCAGTGTCTATTTCGGTTTGTGTTAATATCAGGTTCGTCTCCTCAGCTGTCTCCTTAACGCAGCCATCGACTACCTCCATCCCTTCACGAAAACCACCAGGGAGAGCCCAACGACCAGATCTCCGCATTATTAGAAGTAATTTCGGCTCGGGTTCGCACGTGATGATAACTGGATCGACAGTTTCATTAGGCCCCCATAGCCAGTATTCACCGGTACCAGTTACGACTCCCGAGACTTTTATCAGTTCGTTGATCCATGGGTGTAGCGGTCTTCCTGCTAGGTCGTATCCAAACTTGTAATCGTAATCTGCAAGTTGTGAGCTAATGTCTGTTGGTAGTTCGCAGTGCTGACCAGCAAAGTAGCATGGGTCTAGGATATCTTCACCAGGCAGGCCATGATATCGTTGAATTCGGGCATATGGGTCATGATTGGCGAGACTGATGGGTATATTAGCCAGACTGAAAGCTTTGACAGCTTCGCGTTTTTCTAAGTTGGTCATACGGTTACTACCTCCAATTGGTGCAATATGGTTTGTTTTAAGCGCTGATATCGTGCCACGTCTGCAGCAAAACCCGTGTGCTTGCCGAGTGCATCACTGAGCTTTACTGTCCCTGCCCAGAACAAGCGAACTGCTTTCATTACGATATTATTGGCGGGTAGGCCAAGATCGTTGGTTAGATCGGTTCCCCAGCCAAAGACCACCTTGATGCGGTCTTTGAAATGATCGGCGAGGCGAACAATCATGTCAATGTCTAACCCATCACTAAAGACGATAGTTTTTTCGCGAGGGTCTATACCGTAGCCTTGGTACAGAGCAATTGCTTGCTCACCAAACTTGAATGGATCGCCAGAGTCGTGGCGCAAGCCTTGCCATACTAAGGCTAGGTCTCGATCGAATTCGGCAAAGAACAGATCGCTGCCAAAGGTGTCGGTTAGAGCAGTTGATAGGTTGTTGTCGTAGAGTTCGCGCCAATCTTTCAGAACTTTTGCTTGTCCGTCGAGTGGGTTATCGCCAGCCATATCTTCGTAGGCTGCATAAACCATCGGAAGTTCATGAGCGAAGGTGCCGATCGGCATCAGATTAAATTCTTCGGCAAGCGCAAGGTTCGAGGTGCCGATCAGATTGTCTGGACACTCTCGAACTAGCCTCTCTAAGACGTGTTTCTGCCAAGCATAACTAAAGCGTCGACGCGTCCCGAACTCGGCAATTTTGATATCTGGTCGATGCTTAAGGATTTCTATCTTTTCCGAGAGTCGACGATCGCCTTCGGCGTAAAGTTGATCGATATCTAGCCCGTTGGCTTTAACATAGTTCTCGAAATAAAGTTCGTTGAGTTCACTCATGACGACTGTTTCCCAAAAAGTTACCATAGGCCAACTACCGGTAGCGGTGATTTGCAGATCATCTCGGTCACCTGCAGTATGGATATCAACCGGCGGGAGGTCGTTCGCGAGTAAGTATTCCAGAAATCCCGGCCTAAATAATGGTTGACCATCGCGGCGCTCATGTGTAGCTAAGAAATCTACTTCTGCTTGAGTAAAGCCTGATTGGTATATAGCCAGTCGAGCTGCCAGATCGGTAATTGGCACGTAGTCCAACAATCGGTTTGCCCCGCGATTCTTAAGTTCGAAAGTTACCTCGGCATCCGGATGTTTTATATATGCTAGCTGGCTCATGGTTGGTTTATAGTAGTCTAGTCCTTGACTAATCCTATTTGGTCTAGTTGCTTGCACGGTAAGCCTCCTCTAATTCGGCTAAAGCTTGGTCTACTGTAATTATACGGATCCCGAGTGCAGCCATTTCGCGTAATGCTTTTTCTCCAGCTTGTTTATCTACCGGGCGTGTTGCATCGGTTAGGATTGCGACATCAACACCTAGTTTGATCTTAAAGTCTATTCCTGTAGCCTGTACGCAATAGTCTAGAGCCAGACCACCAAGATACACTGTTCTAGTTTCAGGGCGTTCACCTGCCAAAAATCTTAACCAGGCCTCGGACTCATGTAGCTGTCTAAAGTTGAGATCCCAACCGCCCCTCGGATCAAACTCCCGCTGTAGAGTAAACGAGTTATAGCCAGAATAGCTTGTGTCATCGACTCCTTGGAGTAGTTTCTCCATTCCTTTCTTGTAAATGACGATATCATCTGGCAACTCGAGTAGTGGATGCAACTTAGCACCTGGGGTGTTTGCCATACAATGAGTTGGCCAGGTGGTGTCATAGTTAGGTTCTTCAGAGATGTGAGCAGTGCCATCTGGATGCCAATCTTGGGTAGTAAATATAAAGTCTGGTCGAAAACGGCTAATCAGTATCCGGTTTAGGGCAGGGACAATCAGTTCACCTTCGTCGACAGGTAACTCACCAAAACCTGCAAGACCCAGCCGGTCACCTTCAGTTACCGGCATAAAACCTCGTTGAGCGTCGACTATACCTAGTGCTTTCGTTGATAATTTATTCATGGCATTCTCCTTAATTAGTGTAACATTGACAATTACATTAACATGATATATCATACTTAGTGTAGTGTCAACACTAAATTATAATAAAATTATATTAAATGGAGTATATCGATGAGCATGCCATTAAACATTGTCCTGATCCGCCACGGTCAATCAGAAATAAATCTGATTCATAAAGCTGAAAGATCAGGGAAGCTACACGAAGCCCACGATGTGGTATATGCGAACCATGATTGGCAACACAGGTTAACAGATTTAGGTATAAGCCAGGCAAAGTCTGCCGGCAAGTGGTTAAAAGACAATCTCAAAACTCCAGATAAGTTCGATCGAGCTTATGTTTCGACATATCAGCGGGCTATCGAGACTGCATATTATGTTGGAGACGAACACACAATGTGGCATGTTGATGACCGTTTTCGAGAACGTGATTGGGGGGAATTTGGAGCGACGCCAGAAGAAGAGCGCAAGCGCAAATTTCCTTATACGATAGCTGCTCAGGAATCCAACTACTTTTACACCAGTCTAAATGGAGGTGAGAGTCTGTCTACAGTCCAAATGCGTGTGCGAGACATTATCGGCACTTTTCACCGTGATCTTGCCGGAAAAGATGTCATAGCGGTGTGCCACGGTGAACTTATGATGGTTATACGCTATGTATTAGAACGGTTAATGCCAGAAGAAGCGGTTGAGATTGATCGGCAACAAGATATGAAAAATTGCACTATCATCCATTATTCACGAGTAAATCCTGATGATCCTAAAGATATTGCCAAACACATCGGCTGGATGAGAATGATCTATCCTTATGATGAGAGCAATTCACCACATGGAGGTAAATGGCAGCCAATTATCGAAAAAAGAGTCTTAAGTGGTGCTCAACTAAAGCGTAGGCTTCAACTTACCCCACCGCATACTAGAAAGGAAGAATGAACAAGTTCATAAACTTAGTGGTTGCGACTGCATACGGTGATGCTTATGGCTTACCATATGAAACGCGAACTTACGCCGAAATCGTGAATCTTGGTGGCCCAAGTAGGCATTTAATTTTGCCAGATAGATATAGTGATTTCGCAGACTTTAAGGGATATCCAGTTGGAACCGTTAGCGACGATACGCAACACACTGTTGCGATGGTTAAAAGTTTACTGAAAAAACCATATGATATCTGGGGTTTGATCGACGAATTACAATTAGAGATGAGTCGTTCTGATCGTGGTTGGGGCAAGGGCACAAAGAGTGCCTTAATACGTATAAAATCTAAATCGAGTCTAGAGCAGATTATTAATAATGGTAATCCAGACTCAAATGGTTGCGGGCCATTGATGCGATTGGCGCCTTTAGCGCTCTATAGCTATTTTGACATCGGTCTGCCGGGTGGCGGTGAAGATTTTGTCGAGGTATCTACACGTCTAACGCACAACTCCGAGCTCGCGGTTGTTAGCGCGTTAGTTCACTTTCAATGTCTAAAATATGTAATCAAGTCTAGTGCCAGAAATTTGATGAGTTTTGCCCTTGAGCAAGCGAAGTTGTACGAAACGAAATATAGTGCGCCTTCGGTACTCAGCGACAAGCTAAGTCGGATAGCTACGAGTAACCGAGAACTGTTAGCGGATCAGATTTACGATTCAACCAAAGAGGCATTTAGTAGCCAGTCCGTTCAGTCGTTAGCTTATGCTTGCCTAGAAGCCAACCAGAAGGCCGAACTACTCGAGCTATTGCAACTAGTAGTTGCTCAAGGTGGTGACTGTGATAGCACGGCGGCAATTGCCGGTAGTATGTGGTGCCTAGCCAACCCAGAAAACTTGATATTACCGAGAGACGTAAACAAACTCCAGGATTATGAGTCTTTAAAGAGTCTGAGCGCTCAGTTCTGCGGAGCCATAAATAATTTAATCGAATGACCTTACAAGGGTTTGTAAGGTCTTTTGTTTAAAGCGGTAAAGCATTGC
This sequence comes from Candidatus Nomurabacteria bacterium, assembly GCA_020631905.1. Classification (NCBI taxonomy): domain Bacteria; phylum Candidatus Nomuraibacteriota; species Candidatus Nomurabacteria bacterium. The sequence goes on along the minus strand of JACKGQ010000001.1, from coordinate 678,527 downwards.
TGGCCGGTGTGCGCCTTCGCGGTAAAGTTCGCCGGTTTCTTCGATCATATCTAGTTGCATGAATTTTTTTCGGAAATTTCGTTTATCTAAAGGTCTTTCGAAAACTGCTTCGTAGGCGGTTTGTAAGTTTGTTAGCGTAAACTTTTCTGGTAGCAACGAATAAACAACATTTGTATAGCTCAACTTTGCACTTAAGCGAGAGTGAGCATACTGAATAATCTGATGATGGTCAAAGGCTAGTTCCGGTAAGCTATCAATTGCAAAGAATTGGATCGGCTCAGTGCCACCATGCGGGATAATGTCTAACCCACAGGCCATATAGCTTATTGCAACCGCATGACCACGTGGATCGCGGGCAACCGAATCGAAGGTATACAGTTGTTCGATGTATTTGGCATGGTGTTTAATATCAATGCCTGTTTTTGTTTTGACTATCCGTGTCACCGCCTGCAGGGTTGTTTCGCCAGCAGGGTTGTACCCGCCTGGAAGAGCCCATTTGCCATCAAATGGCTGCTGGCTACGTTGCACGAGTGCGACATAGAGCTGTCTGTCGATAATCTGGAATACTACACAATCAACAGTCACAGTCGGAGGTATGTATGGTCCTTTAAACATGTTTAAACTATAACATGAAGCTTAAATTTATATCAGAAGGCATTCGCCAATCGCCACGAGGACTTAAACTTACTGAGCCAACTTTTGGCCCATCGGGCATAACCGAGCGTTTCCACTGGTTCTTATAGAATCTGTTCAAGAACATCTCAAGCCACTTTTTAATCTCGCTTGGTGTATATTTCCCCTCGAAGGCCATGCAGGCTAAGAAGTAAATCTTTTGTACCGAGTCACCCCAGCGTACAAAGTAGTACAAGAAAAAGTCGTGTAGTTCATACGGACCAACAATCTCTTCAGTTTTCTGGCCAAGATCTTTACTAGATTTTGTGAGTTCGGGTGAGATCGGAGTGGCTAATATGTCTTGCAAGATGCTTTGTGCGTCTGGATTGTCGGCAATCACTGCTCGACTTGCATACTCGACCAATGAACGTACTAAAGTCTTTGGGATCGAAGCATTAACATTGTAGCCGGACATATGATCGCCATTAAAGGTACTCCAGCCAAGGGCAATTTCGCTCAAGTCACCAGTTCCAAGTACTAGCCCTTTCGACTGGTTGGCATAGTTAAACAAGGTGCTAGTGCGCATACGAGCCTGAGTGTTTTCATAAGTAATATCCTGGCTGGTCAGGTTGTGCCCAATCGCGTGGAGCTGATCTTTGGCTAACTTATCGATTGGGATTCTTTTAAAGTCTGTTTGTAGTGCCTCGGCAAGCATCTTGGCATTATCTTGAGTCCGCTTAGAACTAGCTAGTCCTGGCATGCCGATACAGCAAATAAAATCCTGGGGCTTCTTTTTTAGCAATCTTGCAGTTCTAATCGCGACTAGCAGTGCAAGCGTTGAATCTAAACCACCAGAAAGACCCAAAACAACTCTCTCGACTCCACTAGGGATAATCCGCTGCTCTAGGCCTATGGCTTGAATCGTAAAAACTTCTTCTAGGCGCTTGTCGACTTCTTTCTGATCTCCGTTCGGAACAAATACATGCTGCGCGATATCCTGGATGTAATTAGTCTGAAATCGTTTGAGCGGCAGTTTTGTTATCGGTAGTAAACGATCGGGGTAGTTGGTATTTAAGCGTCGTTCGTGCCGAATATGATCAATATCTATATCGGCGCAGATTAGTCTGTGTTGATTCTGTGAAAATGGCTGTCTTTCGGCTAGGAGTCTAGCTTGGTCAAAAATCATCGCATGGCCACTCATCACGATGTCCATGGTCGATTCACTTTGATCGGCTCCAGCGTAAATGTAGCCGGCAGATAACCTCCCAGACGTATTGGCGATTAACGTTTGTCGATAATCGGCTTTCGTAACTAGCTCTGGTGAGGCCGACGGATTAAGAATCAAATCAGCACCTCCTGCTACTAAACTAATCGAGCGTTGTTCGGGCACCCAAACATCTTCACAGATTTCGATACCAAATTTTACGCCATCAAGCTCAAATAGCTGATCGGCACCAAAGCGTACCGTCTCTCCAAATAACTGGATTTCCGAAGCTGTGATAGGGCCAGCTTGGTACCACCGTTTATCGTAAAACTCCTTGTATGTCGGTAAGTTGACCTTTGGTACGATACCTGTCAAGTTACCACGTGCAAGTACAGCTGCCGCATTGTACAGAGCATTGCCAATCATTATTGGCAAACCGACAACTATCGCAGTATTTGAGCCCTTAGTAAACTGCATTAGTTGCTTTAAGCCATTTAGGGCGTCTTCTAGTAACTGAGTTTGTGAAACCAAATCACCGATTGTATAGCCAGTTAGGGACATCTCGGGGAAGGTAACTATCGACACTTCTTGTGTGGCAGCAAGTTCATAAAGCTCTAAAATATTTTTTACATTTGTTTCGACGTCGGCTAGACCAACTACAGGTGTGGCAGCGGCAACGCGAATATAACTATTGCTGGGTAGATATTTTTTCATGATAATCCTTACTTAGTGTCATATTGACATTATATTTTAGTTACTATATAGTGTCAAGCATACAATAACAAGAAAGCACATTATTATGAAAAACATCATTATCTATGGAGGAGCATTTAATCCTCCGACCATTGCGCACCAAGCAGTCTTACAGCAGTTAGCAGGCTACGCTGAGCACATACAAGCAGAAATATGGTTAATGTTAAGTGGCAACCGGAAAGATAAACAAATAACTGCCAATATTCAACAGCGGCTTGATCTGGCTAGAGCATTAGCCGCGTCAGTCAGTACATCCGTCAAGATAGTGATAAAAACTGACGAATTATACCGCGTTAAGCCTACAGAAACCTACGACACTGCTCTAGAGTTAAAGAAGGAATATCCTGATATTAATTTTATTTGGGTGTTTGGGACAGACAGTCTAAACACGATTCTAGACTGGCGACATGGTAGGTGGTTGCTAAATCATCTAAGTTTTATCTTAGTTAACCGGGTTGGTTATAAGTGCTTAAATCGCCCAAAAAAACTACTTCACACGATAGACATTGGTAACATAAAGGTTAGTTCAACAGAAGTTCGACAACGTATGATAGATGGTCAACCAATTGCTCACTTAGTACCAGAGGCTGTGATGAATCTCGGCTCTTCTAGTTGAGATAATAAGATATAAGCTTGTCTTAGATCGAATATATTTTGGTGCGGATGAGAGGACTTGAACCTCCACGTACTTGCGTACACTAGCACCTGAAGCTAGCGCGTCTGCCATTTCGCCACATCCGCATTCTCTAAATATACTACCGGTGTGACATATTGTGAACTTTAGATTTTTTTTGACTAAAGCCAAATCAATATCAAGTTTTATCAACTGGTGTTCAAGTTGATGATGATGAAAGGACTTGCCCACATTCTGCGGGCCCAGAACTTTCATGCATCAAACAAGTTTGAACCTGAAAGGTTCTCTTGCGAAATCCCACAGGCATTTCTAACCTTCGCGGCTTAGGGTTTTCATCAAATCTTTAACCCTAATCAAACTTAAAACCGGCATATAGCCGGTCATAAGTTTGGTGCGGATGAAAGGACTTGAACCTTCACGCCTTGCGGCACTAGCTCCTAAGGCTAGCGTGTCTACCAATTCCACCACATCCGCGTCATGGTCTATGGCGACTGCCAAGCGCTGGATTTTGCAATCAAGTAGCAAAATCCAAGGCTTGGCAGACCATAACCATTCCTTTCAATTTTGCAAACATAAATTAGAAATTTAATGGTTTGAAAAATTGGGGAGTAGACTAAAAAAGTGCTAGGGCATTTTAGCTTTTTTAGTTTGCTTGTTCAAGTAAATCTCACCAGAAGTATCGATATGTCGATAACTCTGGTGAGACGACAGCGTACGAATGCTTCGTCTCTGATTGGTTACACCGCGTTACACCTTCCCAGTGTCAGACGAGTCCCACTCCAGCCGCCGTACCATTCGGTATCGGTGTAGTTGCTGTATGGGATCACCCCGTCATCTTCGAGGCTCCACGAGCTCAAGCTCGAGGCCATACCCTGACTGTCTGTCCAGCGAGGATAAAGTGACCCGTCGTATTCGTAGACCACTAGACTTGCCTCGAAGAAGACATGCTCTGTGGCATGTTCGGGGTTGTTGCCAGTCCGTCGGCAGATGATTGTCCCTGGTGGGAGCTGAGTCAGCTCTTCCAGGGTTAGTGCGTCTGCATAGGCCGGATGACGCAGGCTGGCGGGTATGCCGTACCAGTTGTCGTCGAACCCGACACTGGCAAACCCATCGTCGAAGTTAAGCCCTTCGGGCGTGGTGATGACATAGGTGTCGTTGGCCGGCCAAAGCACGCCCCAGAAGTGGCCAGGGGTGCACTCGGCGCCTCCGAAGACGAAGCCCTCGGAAAAGTCGGCCAAAAAGAACGGATCATCACGGTAGTGGATGCATGCCTCGCGCGAAGCCGCGTCGAGGTCGATAGTGGTTGCGGTGACCACTGTGTCACTGGGTGGCGTGTCGAAGACGCCCACCGCCGTACTATCGAGCTCGGTCTGGAGTTCGGAGATCTGCTGCTGCATGTCTTCGACCTGCTGTTTGAGATCGGCGATCTGCTGAACCTGCAACGAGTACAACTCGGACGACGTATAGTCGTCAGCTGGCTGAGCTTGACTCCAAGGACTGCCGAAGGCGGAAATAAGCCCCAAGATGAGTACGCAGACCAAGAGGACCACCATGAGCGCGTATAGTGCGCGGGATTCAGAATTCTTTTGGTGAGTCATGTCGGCATTCCTTTCTTAGATCTTGCCGATCTGCACATGAACAGGGTTGTTCGTGGGCATACTTAGCAAGAAGTAAGAATTATTCGTACGCTGTCAATGTGCTGTTTTTCGACCGATAATTTGGTAAAAAACAACATATATAATGACACAACGGTGACGAAGTGTCAATATCTGTAACAGCATTATAACAAGCTATAGGCATTTTGCTAAAAAGAGCTTATGATATATTTAAGGTATAAATAGTGAGGGGAATATGGATCCAAATACACCAGAGCCGCAAACTACGGCTCCAGATACAAATCAAGCAACTAGCGATACATCGCCACATACAGATGTCGCGCAACCTAAAACAGAAGATACATCGACTTCTATGCCCGCACCGGTCGAGCCGACAAGCAAAGGTGGCAAGAAAAAATTATTCGTTATTTTGGCGACAGTGTTGGTGTTTCTACTAGGTGGCGTAGCTGCAGCCTATTACATGGTGCTTGTTCCAAACAAGCCCGAGAACAAGGTCAAGACAGCCCTTTATGACCTAGTTGATGCCGATCAGATGGAGATCACTGCTAACCTAAAAGCTGCCGATACGTCGGTGACCGTGACTGGTGACTTCAACTTACAAGCCTCGGCTGCTGAAGTGAGCCTAAGCTTTGGTGCAGATGGATTCGTGATCAAGGCAGTAGCTAGAGCAGTAGATGGTAAAACATATATTAGTCTCGAAGACGCTTCCGGCTTATCGTCACTAGCTACATCATTCTTGGGTGAGTCGATCAGTCTTGATGGCCTAGAAGGCAATTGGTATCAGATCGACCTAGATCAAGCTGGTAGTTTGCTCGGCGAAAACACCTCTAAGTGCGACGTGTCGACTCTACTTACATCCGACCAAGCTCAAGCCGATCGTGAGGCCTTTAAGAACGCCTACGATAAAAATCCGCTGTTTGTTGTAACGGCGGATGGCAAAGGCGATGTCAATGGCACCGAATATCCAAAATACAAACTAGAACCAGCCGACGACGCAACTGCCGAGGCCTTTTTGAACGATATTGTCGCCAATATGCCAGTAGTCAAGGCTCTGTCGGACTGTACTGGGCAAGAGCTCGATACAAATAGTCTAACCAACCAAGATGGTTCGGATGATAGCAGTTTGTATTTCTACCTAGATGGCAGCAAACTAAAGCGAGTCGAAATTGCCGACAACAAAGGCACAGATACGTTAACCCTCGACATCGACCTAGATAAACAAGTTAATATCGATGCCCCAAGCAATGCTAAACCATTTAGTGAGCTATATATAGACCTAATGTCAGGCTTTGGACTAGACGATTATCAGATACCAGACATTAGCGATTTCGATATGTAATAAACAAAAAAAGAATTTTAGCCGACCATAACCCTTGTGCTTGTGGTCGGTTTTATTTATGCCTATAATTTTTGCATGATAAGACTACAGTCATTTCGAGGTGAGTACACAATGGTCGAACTGGCCAGAATTCAAAAAGCATTTTTGGGAGTAAACGATTTACGTGACGCCGAAACACATAGTCCGAGAGTACACATTGCCACCCATCTAGGTAAAATAGTCGGCAAGTTTGCGGCCTACGACGAGGCTTTAGGCCATGCCAACAACCTGGCTGCTCAAGAAGAGGCTCGCGAGCGTGTCGCTTTAGAAGCTGTTCCAGACTTGGTGTATAACGGCTTGGCACTAATTCTTGATTCTGGTCTTAATTTTCCAACACCACCTATAGTCGACGAAGTAGAGACAGAGATGGTCAGTGATGAGTCGGCTACAGACGCTATGCCAAGCACATACCCTAAGATTTTCGACACGACCACGCTTCGCCAGCTTGTCGAGGATTACTGGGTTTCGACACGTATCGAGCCAAAACATCCCGAATACATCGATGTGTCTAAAGTTATCGCCGACTTGATGTACTTTAACGAGAGATACGACTCGCACTCGACACTACGTGCCGGCCTTCGACTGCTAAGAATTGTAGCCCAATCGGCACTTAGGAGCGAGCTAGACATTTATTCGCTTGAATATGCCTATCTAGCTAGGCTTGGTAGATTAAGCGAGCGTAATCATACACAAGCAGTCACAGCCTCCGTCTTGAGCCGTCTGGAGTTAGGCTTAGTCTACGTTCACAGCTAACAAACAAAATCTGCCTGAAATGACAGACCCGCTGAGTTTCCTCAGCGGGTTATGACGGTCTCGAAAGGCTTGGTGGTGCCTCGAGAAGCGTCTAGATTTACATCCTGTCTATTTCTGCAGCCCCGGTGCCTCCGGCGACTGAAGAATCGCCATCAGTTGGCCAGTCGTAACGCTGGCTGTATTCGGGTTGAGTTCGACAGCTCTTAACACCAGTTCCAGCACTGCCGGCTCGACTCGAATCATTCCAGGACGGCTGTCTTGGATTGTCGTCAGCACCAGACGTGCGAGCTTGCCATCACTTGTCACTGATTCTTGTCCGGCAACAGTCTGAGCGACGAGCTGGGGCATGAGCCGGTCGACCATTGCGTCGACCTCGGCGGCTTGGCTAGGCGTGAGCGTTGGTTGCATCTTCTCGCTCACAGCATGAGCAACCGCCACCCGAGCGCTGGTTTTTTGGTTCAACATGTAAATGACAACTTGTTTGATGAAGCCGTACCTGAAGTCGATGCCAAGGTTCTCCATGATTTTGGCAGCTCCGCCACCGCCTTCACGCGCCAACGCCAACAGCAAGTGTTCGGTGCCGATGTAGTTGTGCCCAAGCTGGAGGGCATCGCGGAGCGACAGTTCGAGCACCTTCTTGGCCCGCGGTGTAAACGGGATATGCGAGCCAGCCCTAACTTGGGTGTCGTTTACGAATACTTCGCGTGCTTGTTCCCTCAGTGTCTCAACGTCGGCCCCGAGGGCTGCCATGATTTGCTGAGAAAGACCACCTTCATCCGCATATGAGTTGTATGTCAGCCCAATCAGCAGGTGTTCGGTGCCGATGTACGAGTGGTTGAGCAGTCGTGCCTCTTCTTGAGCGTCAACGACAGCACGACGAGCTCGGTCGGTAAAACGTTCGAACATGACTCCTCCTCGGGAGCTAGGTGTCTATTTTGACAGGATGTACTTCTCTAGAGACTTTTGCCTCCAAAGTTACCTATACTATAACACAATATGTAGTCTGCAACAAAGACATGAAATGGATGTAAGTTACTTGGCACTTAGAGATCTGCCTAAAATGACAGACCCGCTGAGTTTCCTCAGCGGGTTATGACGGTCTCGAAAGGCTTGGTGGTGCCTCGAGAAGCGTCTAGATTTACATCCTGTCGTCTAGTCGTTAATTACCGAGAACCATGCGGAGATCGGCGAGCGTGATGCAGGCTTTGTCACTGCGTTCGAGCGCTGCCAAGAGAACTTGCTCGACGTCGGGTTCAACCGGCAAGATGGTCGCGCTATGCGACGACTGCTCACCTGGCTCGATGACGACTACTACCGGTACGACCTCCAGTCGTGGTGCGTTGGCAATCTTTGCGACGTGCCGATGGAACATCTGATAGACCGTTCTACTTACAGCGTCAACGAGTTTGGTGTCGGCATCCGCAGCTTCGATCGAACCCATCACAGTGCGCTCGACATGTTCGAGATCGACGCCGAGCGCCACAATCGTCTGGCAAGCGATGCCTTCTCCTTCGCGCAGAATGCCGAGCAACAAGTGCTCAGGGCCAATATAATTCGAACCAAGTTGTTCCGACTCACGGTAGGCCAGCTCGAGCACCTTCCTTGCCCGCGGCGTAAACGGAAGCACGTTTGGGGATGTGCTACCAACACCGAGAATCTCGAGCGCTTGCTGGCGGACAGGCTCCAATGTTAGCCCAAGACACTCGAGGGCTGTAACGGCCATGCTGTTGTTCTGGTGCAGAATCCCCAGTAGCAGATGCTCGGTGCCAAGATAAGTGTGGCCATGCAGGCGGGCTTCTTCTTGCGCCAGAATTACCGCATTCTTGGCTTCTTGCGTAAAACGATCGAACATGACTCCTCCTCGGGAGCTAGGTCTGATTTAGGACAGGATGTACTTCTCCAGAGACTTTTGCCTCCAAAGTTGCCAAGATTTAACCATCAAAACCCATAAAGAGCAAGCATAAGCTTGACATTACTAGGCAAAGCATGCTATAATAAGAAGATAGTGATCAAACTACATCTACATATTCAGCCGGTTGTTAGCCTCGTAAGTGGTAGGTAGTTTCTAATATCTGAATAACTCATCATTCCGGGGCTAGCACCCGGCTTTTTGTTTATAAATAACATTAAAAATTTAATGGAGATGTATATGAGAAATTTGCAAATTGGAGTAATAGGGTCTTGCAGTGATCTTAACTACAGCCAACGATCAATTCAAATAGCAAGAAGTATTGGTAAAAACCTTGCATACACCAATTGTACTTTAGTGTTTGGAGCAGAAAAAGATTCGCTTTCGCTTTCCACGGAGGCAGCGCTATCTGCCAGAAAGAATAACGGTTTAACCATTGGTGTCACATATGATATAGGCTTGGAAATATTTAAACCTGAGTCTGCGAGTGTAGTGATAGCAACGGGCTTAGTACGTGGAGGGGGGCGGGAGATGGTACAGAGTTTGTCTTGCGATTCGATAATCGCAATAGCTGGTGGTTCTGGTACGTTAAACGAAATATGTGTGGCATATCAAGCAGGTATCCCAGTTGTAGTAATAGATCAATTTCCAGGATGGTCAGCCAATCTGTCTGGAAAGTATCTAGATGCAAGAAAGAGATATAGATTCAGGGCAGTAAAAAGTGCTCGTCAAGCTGTAGCTCAAGCTGTTAAACTTGCACAAGTACGCATAAATAAGGAGAATGATTAGATATGACTAAAATTTCTACCCAAAGCTACAAAGGTGTCCGTGACTTCTACCCAGCAGATAAACAAATTCAGAACTATTTATTTGCGGCTTGGCAAAGCGTAGCCGAGCGCTATGGGTACGAAGAGTACGACGCTTCAATACTCGAGCCACTCGAACTGTTTCGGTTAAAGAACCAAACCAATCAAGAGATTGTCGACGATCAGATGTACAGCTTTAGCGATCGGGGTGAGCGCCAAGTTGCCCTGCGGCCAGAAATGACACCGACGGTTAGTCGGATGGTCGCTGCACGTCGCCAAGAACTTGTCTATCCGCTGCGTTGGTGGAGCAAACCCAATCTGTTTCGTTACGAACGCCCGCAAAAAGGGCGCTTACGTGAACACTGGCAGCTAAATGTTGATATCTTTGGAGTCGAAAATGTAGCCGCCGAGCAAGAACTAATTTTAGTTGTCCGCGATATATTGCGAACTTTAGGTGCCAACGATTCGATGTTTAGATTTCGGTTAAATAACCGCAAGCTCATGGACTCTGCACTGAAAGGTTTCTTGGGATTCGAAGACAATCAATTGCCTAAGATCTCTAGATTAATCGATGCAAAAGCCAAGTTGACTGAGGAAGATTTTTTGTCTGGTATTCGGGATTGCCTTGATGATCAGCAACTTAGCCAAGGCTTAGATCGACGGCTTTGGGATCTGCTGAGTATCCAAGAGTTGGCTGGATTGCCAGAGGAGCTTAAGCAATCCGACGGCTACCAAGAATTAGCCGAATTGTTGGACTTGCTCGAGTTAGCTGGGGTTACAAACGCTCTATTTGATGTCTGTATTATGCGTGGCTTTGACTACTATACGGGCAATGTTTTTGAAGCCTTTGATAACAACCCCGATAATCCGCGTTCAATGTTTGGTGGCGGTCGCTACGATGGCTTAGTTGGTGCTTTCGGCGTCGAACCACTTCCGACAGTTGGCTTTGGGATGGGTGATGTGACATTGCGAGAGTTTTTAAGTGGAAACAATTTGCTACCTGCTTTTCAGCCTGTTACTCAAGTTTACGTTGCACTGGTTGGCGATACATATCGGCACGCTTTGCCAATCGCTCAAAAATTGCGTGAACAAGCCGTCAATGTGGCAATAGATTTTAGCGGTCGCAAACTAGCAAAACAGCTTGAAGCGGCGAGCAAAAAAGGCATAAACTGGGTTCTGTTTATTGGTGATGCCGAGCTAGAGTCAGGGCAACTAAAACTCAAAAATATGCAAACTGGCGAAGAGATTTGCAATGACGTTGATCATTTAATCGACTCCATAAAGAATCGTTAATACTAGTGCTTTTGTATCCATAGCTCGGGCTGTATGCTGTAGCCTACATGGCCGAATATCATCAGTCTTTAAGATATGTAATCGAAGGAGAATCGCTTGGGCGTGCCTCGCTTGCCGAAGCGCGGGCAGCTGCAACTGAGCTTAGTGGAGTTGCCAGAGCTGCACGGTTTAGGCTGCTTGGCCAATCCGGATTAAATCCGACATTCTTCGAGCTAGCCCATGATGACCGAGACAACCGGCTTGTAGCCTATGTCTCGAGTTCGTTGGTGCCATATTTATGTACACTCGGTAGAGGTGCTATTATTCCCTCGTCGGCGAGTCGAATCCTGACTCATGCAGTAAATGCACTGATTGGCCATGCGACTTTTAACCATGCCTGGTCGGTAGAAAACGGGCTCGAGCAAAACTTTTACGGGACTCATGCTGGCGCTAAATATGCCGATTGGTCGTGTGGCTGCCCGCTGCACCTTGCGGCTGTTTTTAAGGCTAGCAGAGATAGCAGGGGTGCAAGAACTTTGGTAGAAACACCGATCGGCTTAAACCCGCAGTCGTTTGTGGATTTTGTAACCCAACCATTTGATATCTATGGTATAGGTAAAGTTGGCAAGCAGGCTCTAAGAGCATGGGCGACTGCGATAGAAATCGAACTAGATGGTTTTGACTACTATCGTTCACTCTGTTAGAGTGTGGCGGTTATGAAAATTACGTCTAAAAATAAAACAAGCACTTCTCAGACGCTTGTTGTTTCGGTTGCTAAGGCCGATATCGAATTAGCCAAAGATAAGGTGATCCAAAGACTTGGTAAAGAAATCAAGGTGGATGGATTCCGTAAGGGTAAAGCGCCAATATCAGCGATAGCCAAACAACTCGATCAGAATCTGCTGGCTCAAGAGTTTTTGAACGAAATTGTACCAATTGTGGTTGGCAAAGCTTTAGACAGTCAGCAACTCGCAACAGTAGTTCCGCCGAGTGTAAATGTTACCAAGTTTGTCCCGTTTAGTGAGCTAGAACTCGAGGTTGTCTGCGAAACGCTCGGAGCGATTAAATTAGCCGATTATAAAAAAGTGAAAAAGACTAAACCAGTTGTGTCTGTTAGCCAAGCCGACATCGATGCTGTTACCAAAAGAATTCAATTTGATATGGCCGAGCGAGAAGATGTGGAGCGCGAAGCAAAAGAAGGCGATCAAGTTTGGATAGATTTTGATGGCGTCGATAGTAAAGGCAATCCAATCAGTGGAGCCAAAGGTCAGGACTATCCGCTGGCTTTAGGTAGTAATACTTTCATACCGGGATTCGAAGACAATCTAATCGGCACAAAAGCTGGTCAAGAGACAACCTTTAAACTAACTTTCCCTAAAGATTATGGCGTTAAGGCATTGCAATCTAAGCAGGTGTCTTTTAAATGTCTAGTCAAGAAGGTTCAGGCTGTACATGTTCCGGAAATTTCCGATGAACTGGCAAAAAAAATTGGACCATATAGCACTGCGAAGCAGTTACTCGAAGACATCGAAAAACAGATTAAAGCCGACAAAATTCATCGGGCCGAGCTCGAGCTGGAAAGCGAAGTCATGCGCGAACTGGCCGACAAAACCGAAATTGAAATCCCTGAAGGCTTGATAACTGACCAAATTGAAAGAATGGTAAACGATCACCAGGCAAACTTAAGTTATCGAGGCCAGAACTATCAGGAATGGTTAGAGCAAGAAGGCTTGAGTTCCGAAAGCCATAAGCAGTCTTTGCGCGACGAAGCTATTAGTCGGCTTAAAGGTGGAATCATATTGTCCGAGATTGCCAAGAACGAAAATGTCGAGGTTTCGGAATCAGATATCGAAGCAGCCATTACCGACTACAAACAGCAATATGCCGCCGATGCCAAAATGCAAGCCGAACTCGACAAGCCAGCTGCTCGACGCGATATCGCTGCTCGGCTTTTGACTGATCGGACTTTAACAAAACTAAAAGAAATCATCTATAAATAATGGCTAAGCAAAAATCATTTTTACGATCAATCGAGGACCCTTCAGAGAGAGCTCAAGTTTCTGGTCTATTTACCGGGCTCGGAGTAGTTGCGGTTGTAGGTGCCTTAAGTGAACACTTACCAGTGTTAGCAGCTTTTGCCATACCATGCTTCCTCGGATCAGCTGCGCTATATCCCCGAAAACCAAAGTCCAGACACTAATCTAGCAGTCTAGTTTGCTGAGTGCTAAGTTTGTGATATGCTGATAGTATGGATTTACAAGCTACTACGCAAACACCTATTTCTAATGTGTTGATACCAACTGTAATTGAACAAGACGGTCGGTTTGAGCGTGCATACGATATCTACTCTCGGCTATTAAAAGACCGGATTATATTTTTAGGCGATCAGGTAAACATGCATACGGCAAACATAATTGTGGCGCAAATGCTGTTCTTAGAGCAGCAGGATCCAGATAAAGACATCCACTTCTATATAAATAGTCCTGGCGGAATGGTTTATGCCGGACTGGCTATATATGACACCATGCAATTTATCAAACCAGATGTTCAAACCTACGGTATTGGAATGGCTATGAGCATGGGTTCGGTGCTACTGGCCGCGGGAGCCAAAGGCAAGCGCCATGCCTTGCCAAACGCCAAAGTAATGATCCACCAGCCTAGTGGTGGTGCTACAGGTAAAATCTCCGATATGGAAATCGGTCTGGAAGAAGGCCTGAAGATTAAAAATACACTTGCCGAAATTATGAGCAAACACACCGGTAAACCGATTAAACAGATTCAAAAAGATTGGGATCGAGATCGCTTTCTTACAGCAGTCGAAGCCAAAGAATACGGTATCGTCGACACGGTTATCGCAAGCCGTTAAAAACATATTCGGACGAACGTAGATAATTACACAACGTATTTGCTTGACTAATGTTCAGACATCTATCAAACTCAACTCCAAGAAGTAGAGTAATTCAAGCCTTGCTTGCGTGTGCCTAAAACATGCATCTCTAGCTTGCAACAGATAACTTCGGCGCCAAAACTACAACAATTAATCTCGAAGTGGGTTTTTTGTTGTCAGTAACATTTATAACTCTAAACCTAAATTAAGGAGCATCGGTAATTAATGGCTAAAGCAACAACCGCCAATAAAACCGCTAGCAATGCTAGTGCTCAAACAAACACCCGGGTTTCATACGGTGCACCAAGTATGATCAACCTTCCAAATCTTATTAACCATCAAAATAATTCGTTCCAGTGGTTTGTCGAGGAAGGCTTAGGCGAACTCTTTGCCGAGCTTGACGTAATCGAAGACTACACTGGCGAAAAACTTAATCTACGTTTTAAGAGTTATCGGTTCGACGAACCTAAAATGACCGACAAGCAAGCTCGAGACAATAACAGTAGTTATGAAGCCTCGCTTAAAGCTGTAGTCGAACTAACCAACAAGGTTACAGGCGAAGTAAAAGAGCAAGAAATCTATATGGGTGACTATCCATGGATGACTCAACGGGGAACTTTTGTTGTCAATGGTGCCGAACGTGTAGTTGTTAGCCAGCTAGTCCGAAGCCCTGGTGTCTTCTTCTCGGGTAATCGAGTTGGCAGTACCAACTATTATGGTGCAAAGGTTATTCCGGGACGAGGTGCATGGTTAGAATTTGAAACCGCCAACAACAACGCAATTTTCGTTAAGATCGATCGTCGTCGTAAAGTTGCTGTTACGACACTGCTACGTGCCCTAGGTATGTCTGATGCAGACATGAAAGAGGCTTTTAAGCACGTTAACCAGGGTACGATTGATTATCTAGAGTCAACACTCGAAAAAGATGTCGCTCGTGGTGCCAACGAATCGTTAATTGAAGTGTACCGACGCCTCCGTCCAGGTGATCTTGCGACTATCGAGAATGCTCGAGGTATGCTCGAATCGATGTTCTTTAGCCCTAAACGGTTTGATTTTAGCCGTGTGGGTCGCTACAAAGTTAATAAGCGTTTAAATCTAGAAGTTTCAAATACATCCGAAAATCGTATTCTTCGTATGGAAGATCTAATTGCAATCATCGCCGAAGTTATTAGATTGAACAATACCCAAGAGCATGCCGACGATATCGATAGCTTGTCGAATCGACGCATTAAAATGGTTGGCGAACTAGTCCAGCGACAGTTTCGAGTTGGATTATTGCGCATGGAACGCAACACGAAAGATCGCATGTCTATGTGCGAAATCGAAACTGTTACACCTGGTCAATTAGTCAACGCTCGACCAGTAGTGGCTGCAGTGCGAGAATTCTTCGCAAGTTCGCAGTTGTCGCAGTTCATGGATCAAGTCAACCCACTGTCTGAGCTTGCACACAAGCGACGATTGAGTTCAATGGGCCCAGGCGGCTTAAGCCGTGAACGCGCTGGTTTTGAGGTGCGTGACGCCCACACTACTCACTACGGTCGTATCTGCCCAGTCGAAACACCAGAAGGTCCAAACATTGGTTTGGTATTGAATATGGCTATGTATGCCCGAGCAAACGAATACGGATTCTTAGAAACGCCATACATTAAAGTAATTAGCAATGTTACCCCCAAAGAAGCAGTTGGTAAAACCGCCCGTGTCAATCTAGAAGACGAAAAAGGTAAAGTAATCGTTAAAGCTGGTGCAAAAATCACCGGTGCCGATGCAAAACAACTCGAAACTGTTAAATCACAGAAAACTTGGCCTATCGTACCAGTCGTAACTCAAGAAGTTGAGTATCTAGACGCCGACCGCGAACTCGAGTCGGTAATTGCCGGTGCAGGTAGTGATTTTGACGAAGATGGTCATTTTATCTCGAGCCGTGTAAGCGGACGTAAAGCCGGAGTTGCTGGAGAGTACGATATCGAAGAAATTACTCACCTCGACGCAGCCAGGGATCAGATTGTTGGTACCAGCGCTGGTCTAATTCCGTTTATTGAGAAAGACTACGTGTTGCGTAGCTTGACTGGCTCAAACCAAGCTCGTCAGGCCGTACCTCTAATCAAACCAAAAGCAGCGATTGTTGGCTCTGGTCTGGAACACGAAATTGCCCAAAACTCAGGCCAAGTTATCTATGCCGAAGCCGCTGGTGTGGTTAGTAAGTCGACTGCCGATGAAGTAGTGGTTGAATATAAAGACCGCAAAGCTCATTACTACCCAGAACACTTTATTCGTAGCAACGACAGTACGGCTATGACTCAACGAGTAGTTGTTAACAATGGCCAAAAAGTTAGTGCCGGAGATGTCCTGATCGAAGGTACCTCGATTAGCGAAGGTGAACTTGCCTTAGGCAAAGATGCCTTGATTGCATTCATGCCTTGGAGCGGCTATAACTTCGAAGACGCTATCATTATTTCCGATAGGTTAGTTCAACAAGACGAATTGACCAGCGTAAATATTACAGATCACATGGTCGAAGTTCGTGAAACAAAGCTTGGTCCTGAGGTAATTACACGCGACATACCAAATGTTTCAGAAGATGCATTACGTCACCTCGACGAAGACGGTATTGTTAGAATTGGTGCCGAAGTTCACGCCGGCGACATTCTTGTCGGTAAAATTACTCCAAAAGGTGAACAAGAACTATCTAGCGAAGAGAGATTGCTGCGGGCCATATTTGGCGAAAAAGCCAAAGATGTTCGCGATACAAGCCGACGTATGCCAACCGGTAAACACGGTAAAGTAGTTGGAATCCGAATCTTTAGTAAAGAACATGGTCACGAACTAAAAGCTGGCGTTCTGATGCAAATTCAAGTGTTTGTGGCCCAGATGCGTAAAGTCCAGATTGGCGACAAATTGGCTGGTCGACATGGTAACAAGGGTGTGATTGCTCGAGTCCTGCCACAAGCCGATATGCCATTTAGTGAAGATGGAACACCAGTCGATATCTTACTAAACCCGCTCGGCGTGCCTTCACGTATGAACATCGGACAGCTATTCGAAGCTCACTTGGGTATGGCAGCACACGCCTTAGGTATTCATGTTAGCTCGCCAGCCTTTAACGGCGTAAGCAACCAAAAGGTTCGAGAACTACTCAAAGAAGCAGGACTACCTGATGATGGCAAACAACAACTCTACGACGGACGCACCGGAGTGCCGTTTAAAGAGCGCACAACCGTTGGTATCATGCATATATTCAAGCTAAACCACATGGTTAACGATAAGATCCATGCTCGTAGCACAGGTCCATACACCATGGTCACCCAACAGCCACTCGGCGGTAAAGCCCAAAATGGTGGTCAGCGCTTTGGAGAAATGGAAGTTTGGGCTCTAGAGGCTTATGGTGCCGCGAATACACTACAAGAAATGCTTACCCTCAAGTCAGACGATGTCTTTGGTCGGGCTAAAGCCTACGAAGCTATCATTAAGAGTACCGATATCGTTGGACCAAAAGTCCCAGAAAGCTTTAACGTTTTGGTTAAAGAACTTCAAGGTCTAGGTTTGAAGGTCGATTTAGTCGATGCCGAAACTAACCACCAAATCGATGCCGAAGACATTCTCGAAGAACACATCGAAGAAATGGCCGAGGAAAAAATCGAGGTTGAGGTGCCCGAAGACAAAAATAGTAGTCTCGACCTAACCGAAGAAATGGTTAGTGAAGAGTTTTCTGAAGAGTCGGAGATTAGCGACGACAATCTCGAAGACCCAGACGACATTTTGTATGAGAATGATGAACTAATAGATGAAAGTGAGGAGGCGTAAAATGAGAAACGTTACGCAAGGCACAAGTTTTTCCGACTTCGACGCCGTCCGCTTAGCAGTTGCTAGTGCAAACAACATCTTAGACTGGTCGCATGGCGAGGTGCTTAAACCTGAAACCATCAACTACCGGACCCAAAAACCAGAAAAGGATGGTCTATTCTGCGAAAAGATTTTTGGACCAGTTAAAGATATCAATCCAAACGACAGCAAATACAAAGGCATCCGTTCACGTGAAGCAGCTGTCGATAAAAACGGCGAACTAGTCACAAAGTCGATTGTCCGTCGCGAACGAATGGGGCATATTACTTTAGCTGCACCAGTTACACATATCTGGTTCTTGCGAGGTACGCCAAGTGCGATTGGTCAAATCACCAATATGACAGTTAAAAACTTAGAGCGAATTGTTTATTTTGCCTCATATTTGATCTTAAAAGTCGATCTGGAAAAGCGCGATTCTATGTTGGCCGACGTAGAAGCCGAGTACGAAGCCGCCCAAGCTGCTGTTAAAATTCGCTACGAAAAAGCTGCCGAAGCCGAAGACGCAGACGTGAAGGCATTAGCCGAAGCCCGCACCAAAGAGCTCGACGAGTTAGCCGAAAACTTCGAAGTTGCTCGCGAACAGCTAAACAGCTTGCAGCTTCACGCAATGATCAACGAGACTGATTATCGCAAATTACCAGACGAGTATGCCGAGCTAATCGAAGTTTCTATGGGTGGCGAAGCCATAAAAGGACTGCTTGAAAGTATTGATGTTGATCAACTGATTACAGATTTAAGTGCCGAAGCCGAAACCACAAAAGGCCAACGCAAGAAAAAGATTCTTAAGCGACTCCGAACACTCGAGAGTATGAAACGCGCTGGTATTTCCCCTGTCGACATGTGCTTAACAGTTTTGCCAGTCATCCCACCCGATCTACGTCCGATGGTTCAACTAACCGGTGGACGATTTGCCACCAGTGACCTTAACGATCTTTACCGCCGCGTAATTAACCGTAACAATCGTCTCAAGAAACTCAACGAGCTTAAGGCCCCAGAAGTTATTCGTCGCAACGAAATGCGTATGCTTCAGGAAGCAGTCGATGCATTGATCGACAACAACGCTTCGCGAGCTGGACGCTCGGTTAGCACCAACGGTCAGCGCCGTAAGCTCAAGAGTTTAGCCGACCTACTTAAAGGTAAACAAGGTCGTTTCCGCCAAAACTTACTCGGTAAGCGTGTTGACTACTCTGGTCGTTCAGTAATTGTAGCTGGCCCAGAACTGCGTATGGATGAATGCGGTCTGCCTAAGATGATGGCCCTAGAACTCTTCAAGCCATTTGTAATCGGTCGATTGATCGAACTAGAGCAAGCGCACAACATTCGGAGTGCAACTCGAATGATTGAATCAGGCGAAACCGAAGTTTGGGACGCCCTAGACGCCGTAATCGAAGGCAAATATGTACTGCTTAACCGCGCACCGAGCTTGCACCGTTTGAGTGTCCAGGCTTTCCGGCCTCGTTTGGTCGAAGGTAAAGCCGTTCAGCTCCATCCGCTAGTCTGCAAAGGCTTCAACGCTGACTTCGATGGTGACCAGATGGCTGTTCACCTACCACTATCCGACGCTGCCCAGAAAGAAGCCCGTGAGTTAATGGTTGCTAGCAAGAACTTGCTTCACCCAGCCGACAGCTCACCAATCTTACACATCGAACAAGATATCGTTCTAGGCGCATATTACATGACCTACGATAAATATCCTGAACATAAGCGACGTGCTTACTCGAGTATCGAAGAAGCAATTTTTGCCAGAGATCAAGAAATAATCCAATGGCAGTCGCCAATTACTATACGATTCCGTGGTCAAGTTCATGAAACTACACTTGGTCGGGTGCTGTTCAACGAGCTATTCCCAGAAGATTTCCCATATCAAAATGAGGTGATGAACAAGAAGAACATCCAGAAAGTTATGGCACTTGTTTACGATATGTATGGCTCTGAAACTACTGCAAAAATTGCCGACGATCTAAAAAACATGGCATTTGAATATGCCACTCGCTCCGGACTATCGATGGGTATGGGCGACTTCCCAGAAATCGAAGGTGTCGACGCAAAACTAAAAGAAGGTGCCGAGAAAACAGCCAAAATTTCCGAACAGTACGAACATGGCTTCATTACCGACGACGAACGCTATCGCTTAACGGTTGATAACTGGTTTGATATCAACAACCAGATTCAAGCAATCGTGACCGAACAGTTCAGTAAGACAGATACAGCTATGTCTGTGGCTGTATTATCTGGTGCTCGTGGTAACGCTGGACAGGTAAAATCGGTCGCCGGCTCTGTTGGCGTGCTTGCAGATACTACTGGCCGAGCCATTGAGCTGCCTGTTAATGGCAACTTCTTACATGGTTTGCCAACATTGGAATATTTCATTTCAACACGTGGTGCACGTAAGACACTGGTTGATATCGCCCTACGTACCGCAGACTCAGGCTACCTGACACGCCGTCTAGTCGACGTTAGCCAGGATGTCTTTACAATCGAAGACGACAGCCTTGACGACAAAGGTTTCCCAATGTACCGCTCAGACTCCGAAGACATAGGTATTATGTTCGGTAGTCGATTAGTTGGCCGTTACCTTGCCGAAGACGTTAAAGGTCATGGCAAGCATGGTGATCTAGTAACAAAAGAAATGGCCGATGCCATCCACGAAGATGAAAATATCAAGACTGTTAGAATTCAGAGCGTACTTTCGACTCCAAATCTAAATGGAATCCCTGCAAAAAGCTATGGAATCGACCCAGCAACCGGTCACTTAGTAGCGATTAATCACCCTGTAGGTGTGATTGCCGCCCAGAGTATTGGTGAGCCAGGTACACAGCTGTCTCTAGACTCTAAACACACCGGTGGTGCAGCTAGCATATCCGATGAAACTTCGACTGGACTAAATCGTGTCGAAGAGTTGTTTGAAGCCCGCGCACCAAAAGGTATGGCTTACTTAAGTCAGGTTTCGGGTAAGGTAAAAGTCTGGGAAGATGGCGATCATTATGTAGTCCAGGTGACTGGCGCAGATGTTCAACCAGTCGAGGTCGCTTTAGAAGGTCGAAAAGCTCAAGTTGCTAGTGGTAGCACCGTACTAGCTGGTGATGTCATCGCTAGTGATAAAAAAGGCGAGCGACCATTAACTGCACCTGCCAGCGGATTGGTCGAAGTAGCCAAAGACAAACTGATTCTTACTCCAAGCACCGAAAGCACTGCCCGCTATGAAATCCCAGGATTCAAGCAGGTACTAGTAAGCGAAGGTGACTCTGTAGAGGCTGGTGATCGACTGACTAGCGGTTCGATTAATCTCCAAGAATTAATGGCGCTTAAAGGTGTCGAGGCCACTCAACGCTATATCTTGACCGAAATTAGTCGTGTGTTTGCACTCCAAGGTCGACACGTATCCGATAAACATTTAGAGGTAGTTATCCGCCAAATGTTTAGCCGAGTTCAGATCGAAGAAGCCGGTGACACAGAGTTTGTAAATGGTGATATTGTCAGCAAAGCTGCGGTTGTAGCAGCCAATGCCGAACTAGTCGCGCACAACAAGCAGCCAGCTCAGTTTAACCAGTTACTGCTTGGAATTACTAAGGTTAGTACTTGGAGCGACAGCTTCTTATCGGCAGCTAGTTTCCAAGACACAACTAGAGTTCTGATTAGCGCAGCTACAAGTGGCAAGATTGACCACCTAAGAGGCTTAAAAGAAAACGTGATTTTGGGACGTAAAATACCAGTTGGAACAGGTGTTCAGCCCGAAGAGTCTGAATTAGAGTTTGCCAATATGACAGAGGTTGACAATGCATAGTCTCAATGTTAAGATAGGCAATCGAATGACAATCAAACAAATTAAGCAGGAGACATATTAGCGTGCCTACGATCAATCAGTTAGTTCGAAAGCCAAGAAAGGCCACTAAAGCTAAGTCAAAATCACCCGCACTTCATCGGGTTACCAACAGTTTAACAACAACTGTTTACGAAAAGTCGGCACCATTCAAACGAGGTGTTTGCGTAAAAGTAACTACAAAAACTCCTAAAAAACCAAACTCAGCCCTCCGCAAAGTTGCCCGAGTCCGACTAGTCAATGGTCACGAAGTCTGGGCCTACATCCCTGGCGAAGGCCACAACCTACAAGAGCACGCCGTAGTGATGATCCGTGGTGGTCGTGTGCCAGATTTGCCGGGTGTCCGCTACCACGTTGTGCGTGGTCACCTAGATCTTCAGGGTGTTTCCGATCGTAAAAGTGCTCGTAGTAAATACGGCGCCAAGAAAGCCTAGATGTCGCGCGAATCCGGACCAATTGCAGTCACAAACGCTAATACAGCCTATTTACTTGGGGTTTGCCCGGATACCGGAGAACAGTGCTCTTTCGCACCGACTATTTCCGCCGAAGCCAAGCAGCAACTCGCTAACACATTGTATGTCGACACCAGAAGGGGAGTTAGTGCCCTAAGGTGCTCCGGCATCTGTCAGCTAAAAGTGGTCGAAGCAAGGTTAGCAGAGCGCACTACCCAGATTGATCCAGAGACAGCAGCTTAGAGACTGACGTTTGAGCTTAACCGCTCTTACGCTAGGGTCTAAGCCTAGACATAACTTCAGTAGTTCTAGTGTAGAACTCAGAATTGTCGAATCTAGAGCCTAGATAATCTATTCGATCATAGATCCCAGATCTTTGATTATAGAGAAATCATTAATAACCATCATTTCTTGATGTAAAGTGATGCATTTGAGCCAAGGGTAATTTGTATGGATCACGAGCACAGATTCGGATGCGTACAAGTAGTACGTAGAAGTAAATCTTGCCGCAGAGATACAACGAATTACCGCTCTCAAATTCTTCACGCAAATAAAGGAAGTTTCCATGCCAAGAAAAGTAACTA
Source organism: Candidatus Nomurabacteria bacterium (assembly GCA_020631905.1). Lineage (NCBI taxonomy): Bacteria > Candidatus Nomuraibacteriota > Candidatus Nomurabacteria bacterium. The sequence continues at coordinate 656,007 of JACKGQ010000001.1, read as the reverse complement.
AAAGCCTAGTCCGAGATATCAAACCAGATCGAATGTACGAATCTGTGTTGGTTCAAAGATTAATTAACAAAGTTATGTTGCACGGTAAAAAGCAGTTAGCCGAAAAGCTAGTTTACGAAGCTATGGAGCAGGCTGCCAAAACATTAAAAGAAAAAGATCCTCTCGAAGTCTTGATCAAAGCTCTCGACAACGTTAAGCCAAGTCTCGAGACTCGGTCACGTCGAGTCGGTGGTGCCAACTACCAGATACCTTTTGAGGTAAAGGGCCAACGTCAAACTCACCTAACCCTAATGTGGTTCGTCGCTGCTGCACGCGGTCGCAAAGGAATCCCGATGGCTAAGCGCTTGAGCCTAGAAATCGTTGATGCTTTCAACAATACTGGTACAGCCGTCAAGAAAAAAGAAGACACTCATAAGATGGCCGAAAGCAACCGCGCCTTCGCTCATTTTGCAAGGTCGTAATGGCCAAAAGAGTATCAGACAGACTGACCAATATTGGTGAAGTATTTTTCGCGGCACCAAAGCAAACCGTAGGTGAATCTGCAACCGATATCTACTTTAGGCTAGCTAGAGAATTGGTCGAAAAAAGCCTGTGTGCGTACAACCCTTTCACTGGCGAAGTAGTTGATGATCCGACCGATAATGATGGTCGTGAAAGGCTAATATACGCCATCGGCTACCATGCGTGCAGTCGAGATTTTCAGCAAGGCATACAAACTCACCTTAACCTGCTCAAGACTGGAAACTTTGCATTTTTAGGTAAAGATGCGTATGACCCACTACTTAGATGCCCGAATAGGCCAAATTTTGTCTGTCCGGCGAGAGTGGCAACCAGCCGAGTTTTTACATTGGCCGACTTTAGAGAAGGCGAAACATATGGATTTTCGGAACAACTTGCACGTGATGGTCGAGTTCGGGCGCAAGCTATCATGCACGGCAATACAAGCGCCGCTAGGCTGCATCCAGAGCTCTGTGCTGAAAGAAGCTTATACGCAGAAACTTGCCAGCAAGTAAGTGCGCTCCAAAACCAACCGACTGTCCCCCGAGGTATTCGCAGTGTCGTGGTAAAAATAAGATCTGTATTTAATAAAGCCTAATTAAGTTTAACTATTGCTAAACTTGCAATCTAGCTGATATATTATTTACGATATGAATATAGGTGAAGCACCGACTCCGAAAGCAATGCGCGATGTTCTGACTAAAATAAAGTTATTAGCGTGTGTTGGTTGTAAGTTACCTCAAGTTTACGAGGCAGCTATCGCAGTTCAGGAATCTGAAAGAGTCGAACAGTTGCTTTCTCCTGAAACACTAGCACGGCGAAAACACGCACTCATGCTCGAACTCGAAACATCTTTAAACGGGCTCAAAAACACTACCTGCAATCGTCAGAATCAGTCGAATCCACCAGAGTTAGGTTATGGGACATTCTGCAATCTGCCAACCGGTAGAATACTTTCTCTGGCAATAGGTGATACAGAAAGCCTTAACGATGATATGCGCTTGATTGTCCGTAGACCTGTAACTGGTTTTAAGTCTTAACTTATTGCTAACAATAGTGTAAGATAATCTAGAAACGCCTTGTAGGTATTGCTCCTCTTGGCTAAAAACAAGTAACATAATAGGGAAGACATCTTAAATATCATGGCTCAACAAAAATATCAGCTCCAAGACGTCCGCAACGTTGGCATTATTGCCCATATCGACGCCGGTAAAACCACCACTACAGAAGGCATTTTGCACCGTACAGGCTTAAAGCATAAGATTGGTGCCGTCCACGAAGGTGAAACCACTACCGACTGGATGGAGCAAGAACGCGAACGTGGAATCACGATTACTTCGGCTGCGGTCACCTGCTACTGGAAAGGTAAGAAGATTAACATTATCGATACGCCAGGCCATATCGACTTTACAGTCGAAGTTGAGCGCTCGTTGCGAGTGCTAGATGGTGCTGTAGTTGTATTTGATGGCAAAATGGGTGTCGAAGCTCAGACAGAAACAGTTTGGAGACAGGCGAACAAATATAACGTACCGCGAGTCTGTTTTATTAACAAAATCAACCAAACTGGTGGTGATTTCTATAAAAGCCTTGAGAGCATGCACGCACGTCTAAGCAAAGCAATTTTCCCTGTTCATTTGCCTATTGGCTTTGAGCAAAGTATCAACGGTGTGGTCGATTTAATCACTATGAAGGCTTATACCTATAAGGAGTTCGCCGACAAAGAACTTATCGAAGCCGAAGTGCCTGCCGATATGGTCGACGAGGCTAAAAAATATCGTAGCTTACTGATCGAAAATGCCGTAGCCGAAGACGAAGCCATGCTCGAACGCTACCTAGAAGTAGGCGAAGAGGGCTTGAACGAAGCCGAGATCAAACAAGCTATCCGTACAGCTACTTTGAGTGGCCAGTTTTATGTTGCCACTGGTGGTGACGGCCGCGGTGTAATCGTCGAAAAAGTCCTCGACCTAATGACCGACTACCTACCAAGCCCGATCGATCGTGGCTCAAACTGGGGTACTCACCCAAAAACAGGCGAAGAGATCGAGCGCAAGCCGAGCGATGACGAACCTTTTGCCGGCCTAGCCTTTAAAATTGCCACCGACCCATTTGTAGGTAAATTGATATTTGTGCGAGTTTATTCTGGTGTCTTAAAGAGCGGCAGTTATGTAATCAATAACGCTACTGGCGAGAAAGAGCGTGTTGGCCGTATCGTACGCATGTTTGCCGACAAACGCGAAGATCTCGAAGAAGTTACGGCTGGCGACATTGCGGCTATCGTTGGTTTAAAAAACACGACTACAGGTAACACATTAACAGACGTAAATCATACAATTGTACTCGAAAGCATTGAGTTCCCAGAACCACCTGTAAGTATTGCGATTGAGCCTGCTACCAAAGCCGATCAAGAAAAAATGAGTAATGCCTTGCAGCGACTTGCCGAAGAAGATCCGACTTTCCGTGTTAGTGTCGATGATGAAACAAACCAGACAATTATAAGTGGAATGGGTGAGCTACATCTAGAAATTCTGGTCGATCGGATGAAACGCGAGTTTGGGGTGGTGGCCAATATCGGTCAGCCACAGGTTGCTTACCGTGAAACTATCAAAAAGAGTGGTTCAGAAGCCCAAGGCAAGTTCGTCCGTCAGTCTGGTGGGCGTGGTCAATATGGTGATGTCTGGATAAGACTCGATGCCCAAGAAGCTGGTGCAGGTTTTGAGTTTGTTGATGCCATCAAAGGCGGTGTAGTTCCAAATGAATACATAAGTGCAGTTAAAGCCGGTGTGCAAGAAGCCATGACTAGTGGTGTAGTTGCTGGCTACCCAATGGTCGACATTAAGGCGACTCTTTACGATGGTTCTTACCACGAAGTCGACTCGAGCGAAATGGCCTTTAAGATCGCCGGTAGCATGGGCTTTCAGGCGGCGGCTAAACTAGCCAATCCAATCTTGCTCGAACCAATTATGAAAGTCGAAGTAGTAACACCCGAAGAGTTTATGGGTGATGTGATTGGTGATATTAATAGCCGTCGTGGTCGTGTCGAAGCCATGGACGACCGGTTTGGGGCCAAGGTTGTTGATGCCTATGTGCCGCTTGCCGAAATGTTTGGCTACACAACCGACTTACGTTCGATGACTCAAGGTCGCGCAGCTAGCAGCATGGAACTTCACAACTACCAAGAGGTCCCCGGCAATGTTGCCGAAGCGATTGTTGCTAAAAATTCACGCAAAAATTAGTATTGACTAATACTCGGGGGTAGTGTATAATAGTTTTTGTTCAATCGATTTATTGATTGAACGTACTTAACAATCAACACAGTATAACCAGACTGTGCATTGCGTATAGTGGTCTATTTTGTTAATCTAGAACATTTTACGCTCTGCACAGTGACAGGTCATCACTGTGTTTGGCAAGCACCGACACTAAAAGTTCTCTCAGGCGAGTTGTGACCAGGGCTAGACCAGTCCGGATTGCTCCTCGTTTGTTAGAGCCAGAGGTAAAAGTTCCGTCTGAAAATCGCATCCTAACGGATGGGTGTGTAAGTCTGTCTCGGAATGTTGGTGTAATGATGCATCTGGCGTGAGGCCGCTAGATGTTGTTCGGTTAGGGCTCACCTTGCCGTCAGGCACACGTATAAAACGTGGAAGTAGTCATGCCTCTGCGCCGCACTGGATCCGAATCTGGTGTGGATCGCAATATGTCGTACCGCTGCTGGCGAAGCGGCACGCAGAATGTGGTTGTTCGGACGACCCAAATTGCGTGAGAAGGACAAGATAGAACCCGTCTGAAGACGAATAGCCGAGGTCGGAAAAACTTGGTGAAACCGTGTGACTTCAGCAAGTGAACCATCAACGTTGACAATTGGAAAACGACAAGCTCGTTGGATAATCAGAGACGAACGGTGGTGCGTTGCGAGCTGCAGCTCAAGACCGGATGGTCGGGGGTAGGCAGCCCTCGACCAAACTCACTTTTAAAATCCAACTGGATATACCAGCTCTGGTGCCCCGATCCAACCAGGATCCGGGGCTTTTTTCTTTTTATGATAAAATAATCGTAAGTTAAACAAAGGATAAGCTTTGTGTGGATCTAGTAAACCAAGCCGAAATAGTTATTGCCAAAGAGGTTTGAAGTAGTCCAAACATCCTAGATTTTGCCCGATTGCACTTTGAACCTCATAAAAGAAAGAGGTTAAAGATGAATCAATTTGCACCAGAAAGAGTTTACGCTTGCGATCAAGACGGTAAGTTATTATATGGAGATGCCTATTACTTGTCGGCTGTTCAGGCTATAAATGTGCTTCGAGCAGTTAGAGAAGCCCAAATAACTATGTCGCAGTATGATCTAATAAGCTATATTAGTCTAAACTATGGCATCAACTGGCAGATAGTCAAAGAAGGCATTGGTATAGGTGTAAACTTTGGATCAAAACTGAGCGAGTTGGCGACTTTAGTCGAAGAATTAGCACTAGAAAGAGATTTACGAGGACACGATTTGGCTATACCCCTAAATCGATTGTTCGTTAAGAACCTTGAGTTAACAAGCCTAGCAGCAAGAGGCATGTTACAGGTGGTGACTGACACTAATGAAAGACGTTGGCAAAGAGATGTTTTAGTAGCCACCGAAGGCACAGTGCTCGAGTATAATGGCTGTACTCCGGCCTACCCAGTAGCTTTAGAAAGAGATCCACATGGTTGGATGTCTTTAGGAGGTTCGGCGATCCAATCGGCAACAGTAGGCATTGAAAAGATAACTGTTTCGAGCGCTGATTGTGCCGTAAACCTAACTGGCAAAAGAGATGGCTGGTCGTTCGAAGTTGATTTATTCACGATTCAATAGTGTCTTGCCAGATTTCAACTAGATTAGGTCTTGAAGCCGCAAAAAATATTCTGTATACTACTTCGGTAACTCGCGTGAGGGCTTTGCTCTTGTGCTTCAAGTGCAATATGGATCGCGAAACAATAATATTAACTACCATTTGAAAGGAACCAATAAATGGCAGACAATTTTGACAGGTCTAAGCCTCACGTCAACGTCGGTACTATGGGACACGTTGACCATGGTAAGACAACCCTTACAGCAGCAATCACAATGACGCTTTCTAAGCGACTACCTAGCGCTGTTAACAAACCTGTTGCATACGATCAAATCGACAATGCTCCAGAAGAAAAAGCTCGTGGTATAACCATCGCTACATCTCACCAAGAGTACGAGAGCGAAAAGCGCCACTATGCACACGTCGACATGCCTGGTCACGCTGACTATGTAAAAAACATGATTACTGGTGCTGCCCAGATTGATGGCGCCGTACTGGTTGTGTCAGCTGCAGATGGCCCTATGCCACAGACTCGTGAACACGTGCTACTTGCCAAACAAGTTGGTGTGCCAAGCATTCTTGTTTTCCTAAACAAGATGGACCTGGCCGACCCAGAGCTCGTAGAAATCGTCGAAATGGACGTTCGTGAGCTGCTAGCTAAGTATGACTTCGACGAAAACTGCCCAATCATCAAGGGCTCAGCTACAAAAGCTGTCGAAGGCGACGAAGCTGCTATGGACGCAGTCATGGAGCTTGTACATGCTATGGATGACTACATTCCAGAACCTGTACGCGACCTAGACAAGCCATTCCTAATGCCAATCGAAGACGTATTCTCGATTAAAGGCCGTGGTACTGTGGCTACTGGTCGTATCGAAGCTGGTGTTCTAAACCTCAACGACGAAGTTGAAATTGTTGGTATTCGACCAACTCAGAAAACAGTTGTAACCGGTATCGAAGCTTTCAAGAAAAACCTCGACCAAGGTAAGGCTGGCGACAATGCTGGTGTACTTCTAAGAGGTGTTGAACGCGAAGATATCGAACGAGGTCAGGTACTATGCAAACCAGGTTCAATCACTCCACATACCGAGTTTGATGCCGAAGTCTACATCTTAACTAAAGAAGAAGGTGGACGTCACACACCATTCTTTAAAGGTTATAAGCCACAGTTCTACTTTAGAACTACCGACGTAACTGGCGAAGTCGAGCTACCTGCCGACAAAGAAATGGTTATGCCTGGTGACACTGTAACCTTTAAGGTTAAGTTACTTCAACCAATCGCTATGGATCAGGGTCTAAATTTCGCTATTCGCGAAGGTGGCCGAACTGTAGGTGCTGGTGTGGTAACCAAGATTGACAAATAAGTCTTTCTTAACAACTAAAAGGAAGCTCGTTCACGGGCTTCTTTTTAGTTTAATTTACTACATATTTTTTGGAATCGGACTTGGATGATGAAATGTCGTAATATATCCTAAGGTGTATGACTTTTGAGCAAGTAGAGATAATTGATGACCCTTTACGTACTCCGTTTTTGGAACGTATGTTATCTATGTTTCCTTCGCTAAAGATTCTACTCCCAGAAAACGAGAGTACGACAGAACACGCTAGAAGCAGCCTACGATCTGCTACTTCTCGATCGAATGCTCAATCCATGCTCCGATCAACACCAAATGTAGATATCGGCAGAAAAGATCTAGACGCAATAACGGCAGCTTTGTACGAACTAGACGCCTTACTAGATGATCGCCAGGCATTTGAGGCAACAATTTCAGAAACTCTGTATGACGTAGTTAGGTCGATAGCGGAGTTGACTGGCACCGAGCCGCTACTAGATTCTGAGGCAACCGAGGCTTATGTGGCTAAAATTGCCTCTGACTTAACTCCCGAAGCAAGTACTCGAGAGTTTGGGCAGGCGATCGCTAGAGAGGCCGAAAAGGTTACAGACTGGCAGCTGGTAGAACTGTTGATGTATAAAACAAATAATACAACCGAGAAAACCATGCAGAGGAAGTTAGTAACCGGGCTCGTACTCTCAGAACTTTGGCTAAAGGCAAATCGTTTAGACGCTATAGTTAGTGCATATCAAGCGGGCGAATTTGACTGTGAAATCTTAGCTCATCAGATTGAACAAGAAGCCAATAGTGGTGTAGTGGCTAGTGAAGTCGAGTTCGCTGTCAGAGTCGCACAGGCGTTTGCTGAAGTTGATCGGCGTATGGTAATCGAAGCAGTAGCTTCTGGTCGGATTAACTTGCCCCCAAAAGCTCAAGAATTAGCCCTAAGTTACAGAAATGATCTATTAAACCGGCTAGGTAATTTTATCGAAGAAGGGCGTAAAAAACTTGGCAATATTCGATCTACTGGCCGGAGTGTTGAAGAAGTAATCCAATCGCTGAGATTGCATTACGAACGACACTCGTTGCGCATGTTTAGTAACAACACAAACATACCAGTACCACGAAGATTGAAAATAAAGACTAGGGCCGCCGAAATTAATGACGAGCTAAAAGCAGAGCAAGCAGAAAGCCAAGATGTACAAGAGCCGTGTCCGCTTAGAGAGGTTAAGGTTGCTTCAGAAAAATTAGGCCTTGAAGAGCTAATCGAAAATTATGTGAATCAATACAGAGGCACAAGGCTACTATACGAAGATCTGGTTGCAGCTGTTGAGTGGTTGAGAAAAATCGATTTTTCAAATGGGCCGGTTAGGGGTGTAAAACAACATCATTACACGATTGAAATCGACGGCAAAATGTTGCCAGTATACGGTCTGAAACCACAAGACGCAGTTGGAGTCCCGACACGCTCAAAAACCGCTAGACATACGCGGGTCACTTTTACTTATACAGAGCAAACGATAACTGTAGTCGACATTCATTATCGAGGTGATATGGCCCAGTTGGAAAGATCACTTGGTTTAGGTGCAGTTCGACGCGGCTAAGCTGCAGCTAGATTGACTAAACCATTAAAAACAGATATAGTAAAATATGTTATTAATCAGAGTGACTAAAAGTCTTTACGATAACCTCTCTATAGGCTCGTGACGATGTTACACTCTAAACAGATCTTGGATCTTAGATCTCAGATTATTGAAAGGAAAAAAACTATGGCCGAGGCCAATGTTCCAACTCAGCGAATTCGAATTCGCTTAAAAGCATACGATCACAAAGTAATCGACCAATCTGCTAAGCAGATCGTTGATACGGCCTTGCGTACTGGGGCAAAAATTGTTGGCCCAGTGCCACTACCTACCCGTAAAACTACTTACACCGTAGTGAAAAGCCCACATGTTTATAAAAAAGGCCGAGAACAGTTCGAAATGCGCGTCCACAAGCGACTTATCGATATCACCGAGCCAAGCCCCAAGACCATTGATAGTTTGATGAACCTATCGTTGCCGGCTGGCTGCGACGCCGAAATCAAGATGTAAGAAGTTTTATTTAAACATGGTGGGAAAGGAGTTTTAAGATGGCAGAAACCTTAACCCCAGCGATGGAAGTGGTCAGAGACAGAATGGCACGCTTCAAGACCTTAATGGATAGACTAGAGAATGTATGTCGGAGTGGTAGCTTAGATGCATTAGGTAAAGTTTCCGAAAACTTAGCCCAAGTACTTGCCAGAGCGATTATCGAAGAATCCCAGCACGGAAAACTGTCTACTACAGTCGAAGTAGCGGAGGTAGAATTTGTTAGTGAAGTATGGACTCAACATAAACAGCTTGGGCTTGCGCTTGATAATCAATTTTTACCGGATAAAGCAAGAACTTTACTAACACCGATTCATGCCACAGCCGAGACCGCCTTAAATTATGTACCTGCGCGGCTTCATGTGCGTGATCTAACAATACTGGGTCAAGCCGAGCTAGAGTATCTTAGTGTGGCAAGTTTTAGCAGACATCTTGAACCTATACGTGCGACAGCGAAAGATCTTGGCTATTATCGTAATTTCATCCCAAGAATGAGACTTTATGGCGTATTAACTATGCCGGATGAAACTCGGCCAGAAAACTATGCACGTGGGGTTCGGTTTGCTGAAGTTCTCCGTGTTTCTCGAGCAGCCCAAGAAGATGGCTTGCCAATGGCAGCATAGGTGTTGACTACTGTTAACATTTTTGCTAAAATGCACTAGTTAAATATCAAGCAAGCATCAAGGCTTGGTGAGCCGGAAGGTCATTTGCTAGACAATAACAGATGAAACCACCAGACACCAAGTACTTTTTATGCCCAAAGCTCGCGATATAAAACAGCTGTTTATAAACTAAATCCAAGGAGACACTCCTTACTGTTTCACGCATATGTTTTTATGCGGCACAGTGATGAGAAAGCTATGAAAGCTATATTTGGTACAAAACTCGGTATGACCTCGATCGTTGATGACAACGGCTCGATGGTTGCCGTGACTTTGCTTTCCGCTAGCCCTAACAAGGTAGTCCAAGTTAAAACCACTGAAAAAGATGGTTACCAAGCAATTCAGCTTGGTTTTGGAAAAGCCAAGAATACAGGCAAAGCGGCAGCTGGTCACTATAAAAAAGCTGGTATCGAACCAGTTGCAAAACTAAAAGAAGTCCGAGTCGACGAACTTCCCGAAGACCTTAAGGTTGGAGACGAAGTCAAAGTCGACTCTTTTGCTGTTGGTGATATCGTGGATGTAACCGGAACAAGCAAAGGCAAAGGCTGGGCTGGTACCATTAAACGCCACAACTTCCATCGACAACGAAAAACACACGGTGGTAAGGGCGACACACGTAAAGTTGGTTCGATTGGATCAATGTACCCACAACGTATTTTTAAAGGCAAGAAAATGGCCGGACAATATGGTGGGACTACCGTAACTACCGAAAGACTTCGTGTAGCTCTAGTTGATACAGAACTTAACGTTATCGGTGTTATAGGTGCAGTACCTGGACCAAATAAAAGCACAGTTGTAGTTAGGGAGGCCCGAAGATGAGCGTAGCTACTTACACAAAGACAGGCGCAAAAGCTACTTCGCCAGCTAAACTAAATAAAGACGTATTCAATGTAGAAGTTAATAGTCATGAACTAGTCCGTCTAGCCTACGAAGGCTTTAACCAAGACGTGCGACGTAATCTAGCTAAAACACTTCGTCGTGGTGAAGTTCGCGGTGGTGGCCGCAAGCCTTGGCGCCAGAAAGGTACTGGCCGAGCTCGATTTGGCTCGACACGTAACCCAATCTGGACTGGCGGTGGTATCGTTTTTGGCCCTTTGGGTAACGAAAACTACACCACCAAACTTAATAAGAAAGCCAAGAGCGAAGCCATGCGTCAAGCTTTAAGCTTAAAAAACATCTCGAATAAATTAGTTGTTATCGAGAGTTTACCAACAAGCGGTAAAACTGCCGAGCTAGCTAAGCTAGTCGACAAACTTGGCGCAAAAGGCTCGGTTGTACTTGTCGATGCTACCAAGAACGACTCTGTTGGTCGGGCAGTAGCCAACTTAGCCAATGTCAGTTTGCTAACCAGTAGCTACCTGAATGTACGGCGCGTACTCGACGCAGACTTAGTGGTGTTAACTAGCAAAGCTGTAGAAGCTCTCGAAGCACGATTGGCAGGTAAATAATCATGATCGATATTAAACTTATTCCAAGAATCAGCGAGAAAGCCTACACGCAGGCCGATAAGCACAATGTATATGCATTTGTTGTTCCAGTAAGTGCAAATAAGATTGAGATTAAAAAAGCTGTCGAAGCTGTTTACGGTGTTAGTGTTACTAATGTGCGCACCCTAGTCCAAGACGGTAAACAAGCGCGCAGTATTCGAATCAAACAACGTGGTCGCTACCTAAGTGGTCGACGTTCTGATATGAAAAAAGCCTACGTGACCCTAAAAGATGGCGATCAAATCCCTGTTTTTGCAGAAATGATGTCTGAAGGAGGAGAACAGTAATGGCTATTAAAACTCACCGACCAGTAACTCCAGGCCAACGCGGTATGACAACTCAAGACTTGAGTGCAATTACCACCAAACGCCCTGTTAAGAGCTTGCTTGCTACACGCAAACAACAAGCCGGACGCAATAATCGTGGCGTTATTACTTCGCGAAGACGAGGTGGAGGTGCTAAGCGTCATTACCGTGTTATGAACTGGAATCTACCAGAAGGCTTTAAAGCCACAGTCGAACATATCGAATACGATCCAACCAGAAGCGCTAGAATTGCTCGCTTAAAAGAAAGCACAGGCAAGTACCATTACATAGTTGCGCCAAAAGGCTTAAAGCAAGGTGCTACAGTTTGTGCTGGTCAAGATGCTCCTATTGAATTAGCAAACCGCCTACCACTCAAAAACATTCCAACCGGTACGATTATTTACAGTGTTGAAATGATCCCTGGTAACGGTGCACAGATGGTTCGGAGCGCTGGTGCTATGGCTCAGCTAGCTGCTAAAGACGAAGGTTATGTTCAGGTCAAGTTACCTAGCGGCGAAGTTCGCCGAGTTCACGAAGACGCTCAAGCTCATATTGGGGCTGTTGGGAACGAACAACACCAAAACGTTAAGCTTGGTAAGGCAGGACGTAGTCGCCACATGAGCCGACGTCCAAAAGTACGAGGTGTCGTGATGAACCCTGTAGATCACCCACACGGTGGTGGTGAAGCACGCGGTAAGGGCTATAAAGCCCCGACAACTCCTTGGGGTCAAAAGACACTTGGCTACAAGACTCGAGCTAGAAATAAAGTAACCAATAAGTTTATTGTAAGAAGCCGACATGCCGGCAAGAGGAAATAAATCATGAGTAGAAGCTTAAAGAAAGGTCCATTCATTGATCCGAAGCTAGCTAAGAAAGTTGCAGCACTCGGTAAAGAAGACCGCACAATCATCAAAACTTGGGCCCGCAGCAGTACAATTTCGCCAGAATTTGTTGGCAAGACGATAGCTGTTCATAACGGCAAAGTACATGTGCCGGTACACGTAACTGAAAACATGGTCGGTCACAAACTTGGTGAATTTTCACCAACTCGTAAGTTCCGCAGCCATGGTGGAAAGTTGGCCAAGGGGTAAATTATGAGTGTTAAAGCAATTGCCAAAAATGTTCGGATGAGTCCTCGTAAAGTTAACGAAGTTGCTGCGCTTGTACGCGGTCGGACTGTCGCCGAAGCTTTAGTAATTTTAGACCACGTCCCTCGTCGAGCCGCTCAACCTGTTCGAAAAACAGTTGCTAGCGCTAAAGCCAACGCTATCAAGAACCATAATTTCAAAGAAGATGGTTTATATATTGAGCAAATCTTTGTTAATGCTGGTGCTAGATTCAAACGTTATCGACCAGCAGCTCACGGACGAGCCCTACCGTTTATTCGCAGAAGTAGCAACGTTTATGTAATTGTAAATGGTGAGCAGCGACCAGCTAAGAAGCCTGCTACCACTAAGAAGGAGGCAAAATAATGGGTCAAAAAGTAAATCCTATTAGCATGCGTCTTCAGGTTAGCAAAGACTGGCGAAGCAAATGGTTTGTTAACAAACGCGATTTTGCAAGTTATCTAGAGCAAGACTTGAAGGCTCGAGAGATGATTAGTAAAAAGCTAGGCATCCGGGCCAGTATTAATCGTATCAATATTGAACGATCTGCTAGCCAAATCGTATTCACTATTTACACAGGTCGAGCCGGTGTGGTTATTGGTCGCGGTGGATCTGGTGTTCAAGAGCTCAACAAAGAGCTGGCCAAGATTTATGGTGTACCAGTCAAAATCAACATTGAAGAGATTAAGAAACCAGAGCTTTACGCTCAGCTTCAAGCCGAGAACATTGCAAACCAGATGGAACGCCGTATATCTTTTAGACGAGCGATTAAAAGTACTGCAGCTGCTAGCATGCGCGCCGGAGCTAAGGGTGTACGCATCGAAGTTGCCGGTCGTCTAGGTGGAGCCGAAATGTCGCGTCGCGAAAAAGAAATTGCTGGTTCAGTACCTTTGCACACTCTACGAGCTGATGTCGATTACGGCTATGCCAGGGCTTATTACCCAGGTAGTGGCATTATCGGCGTCAAGGTTTGGATATACAAAGGGGAGGTGCGCTAATGTTACTTCCTAATAAAATGAAGTACCGCAAGGCTTTTAAGGGCCGTATTCATGGCAAAGCTCGACGCGGTAACGCTGTATCCTTCGGTAGTTATGGACTCCAGTCCCAAGACGCTGCAAGGATTACGAGTCGTCAGATCGAAGCTTCTAGACAAGCAATGACTCGCTATACCAAACGTGGTGGTAAGATCTGGATTCGGATTTTTCCGCACTTGCCTGTAACCCAAAAGCCAATCGGCTTAAAGATGGGTAAGGGTAAAGGTTCTCCAGAGTACTACGCTGCTAGGGTCCGTCCCGGCACGGTAATGTTTGAAATCGATGGCGTGACAGAGGAAATTGCTCGCGAAGCCCTACGTCTAGCAGCACATAAATTGCCTGTTCGGACAAAAGTTATCGAAAAGGAGAAGTTCTAATGGCTGACAAAAAATCTACCACTAAAACTACTGAACCTGTCGCTAAAGATAGCCAAAGCCAACTCTTAGAATTAAGAAAAACTTTGAACGAGCAGATTCGCAGTCAGAAATCAGGCACAGCTACAAATATGAAAGCTGCCCGAGCAACGCGTAAACAAATTGCCAGATTAATGACAGAAATTAATAAGCAAAAGGGTGAAAGGAGCTAATATGAAAACGTTACAAGGAACAGTTGTATCAGATGTAAATAACAAAACTATTATTGTTAATGTGGCGACTAGCAAGAATCATCCGCTATACAAGAAACGCTACACAACAACCAAAAAATATGCTGCCCATGATGAAAAGAACCAGGCCAAAATCGGCGATATCGTAATTATTAGTGAAACCCGTCCTGTATCTAAGCAGAAAACCTGGAAACTAGATAAAATTGTTGGTCAAGCCGAAATGAAGCATCAAGACGCACCATTGGAAGCTGAGGAGGCATAAGATGGTTCAGCAGGAATCTTATTTGAAAGTAGCCGATAACAGCGGCGCAAAAGTAATCTCGTGCATACGAGTGCTTGGTGGTACCCGCAAAAGATACGCCAGAGTCGGTGATATTATCGTGGCTAGTGTTAAACAGGCCAGTCCGACGGGTGCGATTAAGAAAAAATCGGTAGTTCGAGCTGTAGTTGTTCGTAGTCGCGATCAAATTCGACGCAAAGATGGCAGTACGATAGCCTTCGATGACAACGCAGCCGTAATTATTAACGATGATAAAGAACCACGAGCAACTCGAATTTTTGGACCAGTACCTCGTGAGCTTCGCGATTTAGGCTATAGCAAAATCGTCAGCTTAGCACCGGAGGTACTATAATGTCTGGAATATATAAAATTCGCGTTAAAAAAGGTGACACAGTAGTGGTTACTACAGGCCGAGATAAGGGTAAGACTGGTGTAGTGCTAGCAACTCACCCTCAACTAAATAAAGTAACCGTTGAAGGCGTTAACCTTGTTAAACGTCATACAAAACCTTCGAAGGTACACCCACAAGGCGGGATCATTGAAAGTACTTCACCGATTTGGGTAAGTAAAGTTGCCGTTATCGACCCAACCACAAAGAAGCCAACAAGGATTGGCTATAAACTAGACAAAGACGGTAAGAAGTCTCGGATCTATAAAGCTAGTGGAAAGGAGATCAAGTAATGTCTGACAAAACGACAGTCTTTGTGCCTAGGCTCAAAGCTGAATATGCAAAATCTTTACGCGCAAAGTTACAGAAAGATCTCGATCTAGCTAATATTAATCAAGTTCCAAAACTTGAAAAGATAGTTTTAAATATCGGTTTAGGCAAAGCTAAAGACGATAAACGTATGTTTGAAGTAGCCGAAAACACACTTCGCAAAATAACAGGACAACAACCGGTAGTAACTGCAGCCAAGATGTCGATTGCAAGCTTTAAGTTGCGTGAAGGCAATAAGGTTGGGATTATGGTCACATTGCGTGGCGATCGGATGTATGAATTCCTCGATAGGATAGTCAATATCGTTTTACCAAGACTCCGTGATTTTCACGGAATTAGCTTAAAAGCTTTTGATAAAAACGGTAATTATAGCTTTGGTCTTAAAGAACAAGCAGTTTTCCCAGAACTAAGCTATGAAGAAACTGCTGTCGCTCATGGTTTGCAAATAACCATCGTTGTAAAGTGCGAGAACAAAGAACATAGCAAAGCTTTACTCAAAGAGTTTGGTGTACCGTTTGAACGATCAGAAGGAGATAAGTAATGGCTAAGAAATCGATGATTGCACGCGATAAAAAACGAAACATCGCAAAAATGAAAACTTCTGCAAAACGCAACGAGTTAAAGAATTTGGGTGACCTCGATGGTCTACACAACTTGCCACGTAAGGCAAGTGTCACACGACACAAGAATCGCTGTAACATGTGTGGACGTCCAAGATCATATATGCGTGATTTCGGGCTTTGCCGAGTCTGTTTCCGTGAGCAAGCAAGTAAAGGTAATATCCCTGGCGTAACTAAGGCCAGCTGGTAGGAAAGGAGAATATAGATGTATAGTACAGATCCAATCGCCGACATGTTGTCGCGTATCCGAAATGCCATGCTGGTAAACAAAAACGAGCTAGATGTGCCATATTCCAAAATCAAAGAGCAGATTGCCAACATTCTTAAAAACAAGAATTTTGTAGATAGTGTTAGTGTCAGCGGCGAAGGTAAAACTAAGCAAATACACATTCTAATGCACGCCGAACTAGAACGACCTCGAATAACTGAAATTAAGCGACTGAGTCGACCGGGGAGCCGAGTCTATGCTAGCACCAAAGAGGTGCCAGTAATTAAGAACGGACGTGGCATAGTCCTAGTTTCAACAAGTCGAGGCATAATGACCGGAGACGAAGCTAAGCAACAAAAAGTTGGCGGAGAAGTTCTCTGCAGCGTTTATTAGAGTAATAAGGAGAAAGGTATGAGTCGAATAGGAAAACAACCCATCCAAATCCCATCGGGAGTGACAATCACTGTCGACGAGGCCTTTGTAACTGTTAAAGGACCAAAAGGTGAATTAAAGCAGTTTACAATGCCGGGAATAACAGTTAGTCAATCAGACAACGAGCTACTAGTTAGTCGAGAATCTGATGTTAAAGAGCTAAGAGCTAAGCATGGCTTAATGCGTAGCCTAATATCAAACATGGTAATTGGTGTTACACAAGGCTTTGGCAAAAAGTTAGAGATCCACGGAGTTGGTTTTAAAGTAGCCTTAAATGGATCAGACTTAAAATTAAACTTAGGTTTTAGCCATGAAGTTGTCTATAAATTGCCAGAAGGTGTTCAGGCAACGGTTGAACAAAATACTATTTTAGTGAGTGGCATTGATAAACAGAAAGTCGGTCAGATTGCCTCAGAAATTAGAGCATTGAAGAAGCCAGAACCATACAAAGGTAAGGGCATACGGTACACCGGTGAATATATAATTCGTAAAGCTGGCAAGAGCGGAAAGGAAGCTTAGATCATGTCGAGATTATCTAATATATCAAAAAATAAGATCAGCCGTTCAAAGCGTACGCGTACAACACTCAAGACTGTCAGCGATCGCCCAAGATTGAGCGTCCATATCAGCAATACAAATGTCTATGCCCAGATTATTGACGATACCACGCATAAAACATTGGTAAGTGCGAATTCGTTGAAAATTAAAAATGGTAATATGACAGAAAAAGCTGCCCAAGTTGGTGAAACGATTGCAATAGCCGCCACCAAACTTAAGCTTAAATTAGTCGCTTTTGATCGTGGCAACAAAAAATACCATGGTCGAGTAAAAGCATTAGCCGATGCCGCACGCCAGAAAGGACTGGAGTTTTAAGATGGATTCACACAAACAAGCACAATTGAACGACGACACTCAAAATATGGATCAAAGAGTATTGGCTGTTGATCGAGTCGCAAGAGTTGTTAAGGGTGGACGACGTTTCCGTTTCCGGGCTTTAGTATGTCTTGGCGATAAGCAAGGTAGCGTAGGAGTTGGGAGTGCCAAAGGCGCCGATGTTACTTCTGCAATCACAAAAGCTGTCGCAATTGCTCGGAAAAATATGATTAAAGTGTCACTGAAAGGCACAACTTTACCACACGAAGTACAAGCTAAGGTCGGCGGCGCTAAGATTTTAATCAAACCCGCACCAGAAGGTACTGGTCTTATAGCCGGAAGTGTTGTACGTGAGATTTTAGACGCCCTAGGTGTAGCAAACGCAGTCACTAAGTCTCTCGGTAACAACAACAAGACCAACGCGTCCTATGCATGTATCGAGGCATTGCAAAGTCTTGTGCCTGAAAATAAATGGGTTACCGCTAGTTCTAAATCGACTCCAAAAAAGGAGACTAAATAATGAAATTCAATGAGCTAAATATAGAAGCACGTAAACAGCCAACGAGAGTTGGCCGAGGGATTTCGGCAGGTAAAGGTAAAACTGCTGGTCGTGGCACAAAAGGTCAAAAAGCCCGAACTGGTGGGAATATTCGTCCTGGATTTGAAGGTGGACAGAACCCACTTATCCAGCGTTTACCAAAATTGCGCGGTTTTAAGAGTCACCGACCGCTAGCTTATACGATTTACACTGGCCAACTAGATGCTATTAAGTCACAGAAAATCAATTCGACTGTCCTAGCTGACGCTGGCTTGATTAAAGATGCTTACCATACAGTAAAACTAGTAGTAAAGGGTGAATTAAAGACAGCCAAAACTTTAGAGATCTCCGCAATTAGTGCTAGCGCTCTAGCTATGGTTCAATCTGCTGGAGGAAGCTTTGTACGGACTGCAAAATTGCAACGCCCAAAGAAAAACTCGTCAAAAAATGACAAATAGTAGTATACTACTGTAAATTGCCAAATTTAAGGATTTAAGAGGGTAAAATTTTGAACTGGAAACTGCTCGCACGCGGATTTAAGAATGCTGATATGCGCAAAAGGATTTTTGCGGTTATCGGTATGATGATTGTATTTAGAATCCTAGCTCATGTGCCGATTCCTCTAGCAGAGCCAGTTCAATTAAAACAGATTCTTAATAACCTTCTCAATGACCAAAACGCACCCCAGCTGTTAAGCTTTCTGAACGTCTTATCTGGTGGTGCACTGGCTAGTTTATCGATTATGCTTGTCGGTCTCGGGCCTTATATAAATGCATCGATAATCATGCAGGTATTAGGCAAAGCTATACCGAAGTTAGAGAATCTCCAGAAAGAAGGCGAGTTTGGTAGACGTAAGATTAACCAATACACCCGTATTTTAACTTTTCCATTAGCAATCATTCAATCTATTGGAGCTATATATTTGGTACGCCAAGTAGCTGGGAATGCCGGAGGCTTTGGTGACGTAATCGCTCAAGCTAGCATGTCGCAATGGGTTCTAATGATAAGTGCCCTGACTGGTGGAGCCATGGTACTCATGTGGCTTGGAGAACTTATCACCGAGAAGAGTATCGGTAATGGCATCAGCTTGTTGATTACTGTCGGAATTGTCAGTCAACTACCTTTCATCTTCAGTACATTGTTTAAAGAGCTTATTGATAAATCTGCTTCTTACAGTATTTTTGGACTATTCGATCTCCCGATCAACGGCACCTGGCTATTAATAACACTTGGGGTCGTGATTTCAACCCTGCTAATTACTATTTTTGTTGTGTATCTAAACGAAGCGCAGCGTCCGGTTAAGATCTCGTATGCAAAAAAGATTCAAGGAAACCGTACATACGGTGATGTTTCAACAGTACTACCAGTAAAACTAGTTACTGCTGGCGTGATTCCGATAATTTTTGCGGTTGCGTTTCTTTCTGTTCCACAGCTGGTTGGTCGTTTATTGGTAGGCTCGACACTAGCCACTGATCTGAGCCTCACCCATTGGCAGTCGGTAGGTCATAAATTAGTTGAATGGTTTAGTACACCAGGTTCAGCTACAGCAACTGGAGTAGCTGATTGGACGGCCTTCAACACCTATATTTATCCGTTAACATATCTGTTGCTTGTGATGGTATTCACTTATTTCTATACAAACATTGTGTTTAACGCAAAAGAAATTTCTGAGCAGTTGCAAAGACAAGGTGGATTTATAGCCGATATACGTCCAGGTAAAGACACCGAGAAGTATCTTTCAAAGTTAGTTAACAGATTAAACCTGTTTGGCGCTATGAGCCTAGGATTCTTGGCCCTAACACCTATAATCGCTCAAGGATTAATCGGTACGAGCAAGCTAGCGATTGGTGGTACAAGCATACTAATCTTGGTTGCTGTAGCCCTTGAAACCATGCGACAGCTTGAATCAAAGGCATTAATGCTAACTTATGATGACTACGATCGTAATCTAGGACCAACAGAAAAAAATGATGAAACTACCAAAACTAGTAAAAACTTCGGTAGTTTTACTAAAAAACTCTTTACAAAGAAGTAATAGTTTTGTATAATCGCCATCTGTTAGTCTTATGTCTAAAAACAAGGAAGTTATTGAGCTTGAAGGCAAAATTGTCGAGTGCCTACCCGGCACCAAGTTCATAGTCGAACTTGAAAATGGACATCAGATACGTTGCACGATATCAGGCAGAATGCGCAAGAATTACATTCGCTTGGTACCGGGTGACCGCGTGAAAGTAGAGATGACCATGTATGATCTCTCGCAGGGTCGCGTAACTTTCCGCATTTAGTAAATAACAAGGAGGCTGGTCTCATGAAAGTACGCGCAAGCGTTAAAAAGATCTCCCCGGACGACATTATTGTGCGTCGTAAGGGTAAGGTTTATGTGATCAATAAGAAAAAGCCTCGCCACAAACAAAGGCAGGGCTAAATGGCACGAATAAGTGGCGTGACTATTCCAACAGAGAAGCAAGTGCATATCGCGCTTACTTATGTTTACGGAATTGGTCAAAAGCATAGCAATGATATCTTGGAAACCGCCAAGGTGGAGCGAACTACTCGAGTTAAGAATTTAACTGATGACGAGATTAGCCGTATCCAAGAAGTTATTAACACCAACTACACTGTTGAAGGTGAACTCCAACGAGTAGTAGTCGGAAATATTAAAAGGTTGCGCGACATCAAGTCTTATCGAGGAGATCGTCACGCACGTAATTTGCCTAGTCGGGGTCAGCGAACCAAAACCAACGCTCGTACTCGTCGTGGTAAAAAAGTAACTGTTGGTGGAACTACGAAGAAAGCACCATCTAAGACTTAGTCGGGTATATATTATGGAAGAAATTGCACAACAAACCACTACAGTAGAAGCAACTACAAACGAAGTAACAGCT
The DNA here is from genome assembly GCA_020631905.1 of Candidatus Nomurabacteria bacterium. Classification (NCBI taxonomy): domain Bacteria; phylum Candidatus Nomuraibacteriota; species Candidatus Nomurabacteria bacterium. The sequence goes on along the minus strand of JACKGQ010000001.1, from coordinate 635,487 downwards.
ACCGCAAAGCGTGGTAAAAAAACTAAGCGCAACGTACCGCACGCGCAAATTCATGTATTTGCTTCATTTAACAATACTATCGTTACTTTGACAGATGCAAGCGGAGCAGTTTTAGCTGCTACAAGTGCCGGAGCTTGCGGTTTTCGCGGCTCTAAAAAAGGCACAGCATATGCAGCTCAAGTGGCCGCGGAAAAGGTAGCCAGTACGGCTAAACAAATTTTTGGAGTACGTAAAGCGGACGTATTTGTAAAGGGCGTTGGCCAGGGACGCGATACAGCAGCTCGAGCTTTAATGAGTCAAGACATTTCGATTGAGTCGATAACCGACAAGACACCTGTTGCTCATGGCGGAGTTAGACCAAGAAAATCGAGGAAAGGATAGACATGGCCAGAGATCTTACACCAGTTGTTAAACAAAGTCGTAGAGAAGGCTATGCGCTTCATCCAAAAGCTCATAAGTATCTTGCCAAACAAGCAACACCAGGCTCACAAATGCAGTCAGGTGGTCGAAGAAGTTCAAGTAGCCAGTACTCTGTTCAAATGCGCGAAAAGCAAAAAGTACGTCGTTTATATGGATTACTAGAAAAGCAGTTTAGCAACTTACTAAAAGAAGCTAGCCGCAACCGTGGCCAAACTGGCGAAATGGCACTTATCTTTCTAGAAAGACGCTTAGATAACGCCGTTTACCGCTCAGGGTTTGCCACTAGTCGTAAAAGCGCTAGACAGCTAGTTACGCATGGTCACTTCACATTGAACGGCCGACGAGTAGATATACCATCTGTTCGCTTAAAAGTTGGTGATGAAATTGTTGTTAGGCCACACAGCACAAAAAGTGGTTATTTCAAGAATTTCGAAGAGGTAAGTCCTAAGCCATCGAGCACACCTGCCTGGATAAAAGTAGACAGAAAAAATTTGAAATTTTCTGTTACAAATTTACCTACCAGGGATGACGCCGAAGAAGATATTAAAGAACAGCTAATAGTTGAGTTTTACTCGAGATAATAAGGTAAGAGGTATATATTATGACTAAAACAATTCATACACCATCAATCACGAATATTGATGAAACTGGTAATAGTGCTACATTCACTGTAGAGCCTTTGTTAGCTGGCTATGGTATGACACTAGGTAACAGCATTAGGCGTGTACTTTTGACCAGTATCTCTGGTGCAGCTGTGACTGCTTTCAAGGTAAAGGGTGCATCACACGAGTTCACAACTCTACCGGGTGTAAAAGAAGATGTAGTACAAATCATGTTAAATCTTAAAGGTTTACGATTTAAAGTATTTTCTGACGAGCCTCAAACAATAACTCTCTCTAAAAAAGGTGCTGGTCCGGTAAAAGCAGCTGACATATCAGGAAATGCCGATGTTGAGGTAGTCAATAAAGACCACCTAATCGCTACCTTAGATAGCGCCAAAGACTCGATCGAGATTGAATTGGTTGTGGAAACAGGACGAGGCTACCAAAGTGTCGAAGAAAGTACTGCCCGTAAAGCTTCAGATATGATTGCTTTAGACGCAATTTTTAGCCCTGTTCTAAGGGTGCGATACCATGTCGAGAATACTCGAGTTGGTCAAATGACCAATCTTGATAAACTAATGGTTACCGTAGATACAGACGCGACCATCACACCTAAAGACGCTTTTGAAGAAGCATCAGCAATTTTAGCCAGTCAATACCAAGCATTAGCCGGACAGACTGAAGTCGCAAGTGAGTCTTTTGCTAGTAAGTCAGAAGAATCACATGTCGAAACAAGTAGCGAAGATCCAGAAGAGCTTTTGGTTTCAATTGAAGATCTAAACTTTAGCGCACGCACTACTAACGCTTTAATCAACAACGACATCCATACTCTAAAAGACTTGTTTACACTGTCTGAAATTGAGTTAAAAGAACTTAAAGGTTTCGGCAGTAAAGCACTAGACGAAGTTAAAGATAAACTTGCGGAGATGGAGCTTTAAGATGCATCGTCACGGATATAAGGGTCGTAAATTCGGCCGAGAAAGGGATCAGCGCAGAGCTCTACTGAAAGGTTTGGCCAGCGCTTTGATTGAACGAGGTAGTATCAAAACAACTCTGCCTAAGGCAAAAGAAGTAGTTCCTTACACTGAAAAGCTAATCACCAAAGCAAAAAAAGGTGATCTACATTCGCGTCGTCAAGTTATTGCTAAACTAGCCAATCCAGCAAGCGCCCACAAATTAGTAGACGAAATCGCTCCAAAACTTACAAAACGTACCAGTGGTCATCTAAGAATTGATAAAGACTTGATGGGTCGTCGTGGTGACAATGCTGCAATGGCTACAGTTACATTTGTAGATGAACTTAATGTCGCGCCTGTAGCGAAAAAAGTAGAGACAGATAATCTACCTGCAGTTGACACACCAAAGCTTAATGCAAAATCAAAGAAAACTGCTAGCGCACCTGAAGCGGCCAAGAGAACTGCAACTCAGTCTGGCCTACACGCCAGTGATGCCAAAACTGCTGGCAAGAGAACGGGTAGACGAGGTAACCGATAATGAAGACATATTCACAGAAATCTACAGAAGTTAAACGTAAGTGGCTGATTGTTGACGCCTCCGGAATATCTTTAGGTAGACTGGCAACAGTAGTAGCGACACTCTTAAGTGGCAAACATAAGCCGACATTTACACCGCATACAGATGGTGGAGACTTTGTGGTGGTGATAAATGCCGAAAAAATTAGACTATCTGGCAATAAGCTAACTGATAAAAAGTACTACCGACATAGTGGTTTTCCGGGTAACTTAAAAGAAGTAACTGCTGGTGAAGTATTAACTACACGGCCTGAACGAGTTATCGAAGCTGCGGTAAGAGGAATGTTACCTAAGAATAAGCTAGCAGATGGACGTATAGAAAGACTAAAAATCTACGCCGGAACAGAGCACAAGCACGCTGCTCAAAAACCAGTAAATTACCCGATTGGAGCTAAATAATGGCTAAAGATACATATTTCTACGCAACTGGTCGACGAAAAAGTTCAACAGCCAGGGTTAGAGTAATGAGCGGTAAGGGCAGCATAGTGGTAAATGACTTACCAGCCTCTCAATACTTTGCAGAAAGCGAATTGCTTTTAAAAGAACTTAGTCTACCATTTAAGGTTCTAGATAAAGCAGACCAGTTTGACGTTACCGTTAAAGTATCTGGTGGCGGACACCATGGGCAGGCAGAATCGATTAAATTGGGCATCGCTATGGCCTTGGCCAGCATGAATGAGGATCAAAAAAGCACACTTCGACGAGCAGATTTACTCGGAAGAGATCCTCGAGCTAAAGAACGTAAGAAATTCGGTCTTAAAGGCGCACGCAAACAACGCCAATTCACAAAACGCTAAAAAATCACAGACTACAGAATCAAAAGGTCTTTCTGTTACATCGAGAGACCTTTTTGTATGCTAGATCGTTCTAATGTCGTCTGGTTGTTTAAGTCTACAAATTTAGATACGCTGTAATAAATGTTAATATAATATTGTGTACTGATGTAGCCAAGCTACATCAAACTACGCGAGGTTAAATGGCTACTAAACAGATAATCAATATAACCATTGATGACAAAAATTTACGTGCAGATAATGTAATCTCACGAAATTTTCCGATGCTCAGTCGAAGTTTTATTAAGAAACTTGCCAAAGAAAACCGTCTAAAATTTAATGATCAGCCTGTTAGTTGCGGTTATAAATTACGTCAAACCGGGCTACTTGTATTAGATTACGACATGACACAATTAGAAAATATACCTGAGCTTGATCTGGAGACGGTTTATGAAGACAAACATATCATTGTTATCAACAAACCCTCTGGGGTTATTACACACTCTAGGGGAAAGTATTGGGATGAACCTTCCGTGGCTTCTAGTATACGTACCAAACTACATAAAGCCGGAATCACCGATATGCGGGCAGGTATAGTTCATCGATTAGATCGGGCTACTAGTGGTTTACTAGTTTGTGCAAAAGACTCAACAACAGCCGCATATCTACAGCAACAATTCGAAAAGCGCTTAGTCGAAAAAACATATTTTGCAATCGTGCCTCATGTAGACCTTCCCAAAAAAGGCTTCATAGATAAACCCATAGGTAGAAACTTGCGTAAACCATCGCAGTTTAAGGTCGATCCAAACGGCAAGGAAGCTCAGACTGAGTTCGAGATACTTGAGGATACGGGCAGTCTGTTGCTTTTAAGCCTTAAGCCGAAAACCGGGAGAACCCATCAACTCCGTGTTCATATGGCAAGTCTTGGAGTCCCGATAGCAGGCGACAACCTATACGATAGTAGTTTAGAGGCACCAAGATTAATGTTACATGCGGCTGAACTAACAATAAACTACCCGACTGACAGCCACAAAAAAACTTTTACAGCAGCACTACCTAAAGAATTTAAGGACTACTTAACGTGAAATCTTACGCCTTGCACGATACGGTTCATGAGCTACTGTCTAGTTTTGCAGGCAAACCCAACGGCAATTTACTAATTGTTGGCGTTAAAGGAAGCGGCCTAAGCATGGCTATAGATTACGTAGTACACAGTATATATGCCGGCAAAGAACGTCCTGGCGAAATTATTAGGATGAGCGAGTTCACAGTAGAGGCGTCTAGACAATTACTTAAACAACTATCAGTGACCCGTGCCAACACACAAAAACCTAGATTAGTTGTTATCGATGATGCTCACAAACTAAACATCGAAGCCCAAAATACACTACTAAAAACAATCGAGGAACCACCAAAATCAACTCACTTTATATTGGCGACGTCTGATATGTCTAGAATTTTGCCAACAATTGCCTCGAGATGTTTTATTGTAAAGTTAAAACGCCCTGCGATTGATGATTTAAGAACTGTCTTTGCAAGCTACTCGGACTCAGATTTTAATCAAAGTCTACATATGGCTGATGGTTGGCCTGGAACAATGCGTAATATTTTAGAAAACACTGATTCACCAATCGTAGTACAAATAAATCAAGCCAAAGACTTTATGAGTAAAAATATTGAAACTCGAATTGCAGAGACAATGAAGATAGACCGAGAAGGAATTCAAGCTCTTCTCGAAGGCATGCTTAGAATTTGCAACGCTTATATGCGGATATATGCAGCTAACGATAAAAAGACTGAACTTTCGAAATGGCAAGCCAGAACACGCGTTTTAAATACCTTAGATAAGCAAGTCGAGTCAGGATTAAACCCAAAACTTGCAGCTCTGAGCATGTCATTAAATATCTAAATTGGTATAATACAACTAATGTACGAGTTATTAATTTTACTACTAGTCGCAGCCATGGCCTTACGTTCTGTGTATCGACCAGATAGCGGGCATGATGATGTTCCCCACAAAATTGGAAGCAGGATGGCAAGATTATGGGATGTAGCCCAAGAAGGTATGCGCGAAAGTAAATTTTTGAGGGCCGAAAAAGCCTTGTTAACTATTTTAAAAATAGATGAAAAAAATGCAGCAGCTTACAACCGATTAGGCATACTATATGCTAAGCAAAAAGAATTTGATGATGCGATTGATTGTTTTGAAATCGCCACAACAATAGAGCGGACTGCGAGCGGATTACACAATCTGGGTTTAATATATTTTGAAACAGAGCAATATGAAAAAGCTCGAATTGCTTTTGAACAAGCCATAGAGCTAGAAGATAGTCTGGCTACTCGTCACATTGCTTTGGCCAAAGTGCTTGAAAGACTTGGCAAACCAACAGAAATGACAATTGAGTTAGAAAAAGCTGTTGAGCTCGAACCAAATCCAGAAAGCTTAAGTCTACTAGCGAAAGCATATCAGACGCTAGGAAGAGATGAAGATCAAAAAAATATTGAGTCAAAATTAAAATCACATGTCTTGCCACCAGGACAGCATAAGCGGATAAAAAGACCAAGTAAAGCCGTTGTCTAGTGGGTGATTTTTTGCTACTATTTAGCGGTCTTTATTAGACTATCAAGCCGGTGTAGCTCAGGGGTTAGAGCATCTGTTTTGTAAACAGAGGGTCGTGGGTTCGAATCCCTCCACCGGCTCCAGTATCATGCCGATACGCAATCTTTTAATATCATTTTTTTACATGCAGGGTTAGTGAAGCGGTCAAACACGACAGACTGTAAATCTGTTGGCTTATGCCTTCGTAGGTTCGAATCCTACACCCTGCACCAAGATATAACCACCTCAATAGGTGGTTATTCTATTAAATACACTGGTATAGTGTACTGGCTAAATTCTTTTAGTAACGGCTTACCGTAGATTAGTCTGTGCATACTTTCTGCTTCCCACATCGCTCCGTGCAAGGCATTATGTGGACGAGGTTCTTTAGGTAAACCACAAAATGGGTGAATGAAATCCGTATCCATAACGCTCCAGCCATTTGTTAAAGGTATAACCTTTCCTAGCGAGAGCATTTTTGCATAAGCTAAACTGTGCAAATCAATACTTCGCTTGCGTAATACTAAGGCAACTCTAGACTGTTCGGCTTTGACACTTAAAAAGGGGACGTCAAAGGCTTGAATATGTAGGCCAGCGATTACTTTTACTGGCCGAGACTCGTACCACTCAGCAAAATTTCGTAATAAACTTTGACGTGATTGCTTATATCTATCGCGTGCCATTACTTCTGAAATACCATTTATCTTGCCGGCCTCTGGATCATATGCTTCGTTATCGTGAAGCCTGGCTTCTTCATAGAAACGTCGACTTGGAAATCTTAAATCGATAGCTCCAATACTAAGTATTCCGTGTTTTTGCGGGTCTAAACCACTCGTCTCGATATCTAATACAATCATGATTATATGATACAATATTCGAGTTAAATTTGCCGTTGTAGCTCAGTGGTAGAGCACTTCCATGGTAAGGAAGGGGTCACGAGTTCAAATCTCGTCAACGGCTCCATGTCATACTGAAAAACGATCATAACCTGAATCTGGCTGGGTAAGTGGCCAGATTTTCAGTTTTATAGATAATTTTGTATCTCACACTCCAAAAAAAATAGTTTTGCGGCGGACTGCTTTATCGATGACAATTATTAGTCCATAAATCTTATTGCCCAAATCTACTTCATCTGTTACAATACACCCCTGTTATGGCAAAATCTAAGTCAAAAAGAGTTTTGGTCGGTCTTGTAAGTCAGGTCACTGGCCATCGACGCTATGCTAAAAAGAACACTCTAAATACACCAGAACCTCTGGTATTGAATAAGTACGACCCTGTAGCCCGTAAAGTAGTCGAGTATAAAGAAACAAAGAAAAATCTTGGTCGAAACGAAGTAAAACCTCGTAAAAAATAGCCTCAATTACGTAGTAAGATCAAACAGTTTATATACTCAGCGTGGCTCCATATTAGTGGACCAACGCCTAGTTGTTTGGATGTTTTCGGGTCGATTTGTTCACTAATCATCCCATTCGCACCGAAACGTTGACTAGTCCACTCCAGTAATTTCTCGGCTCTCTCTATATGTCCAGTTTTGGCAAGGTATTGCACATACCAAAATGTGCAAATGAACCATGGATTTCCGGAGTCTTTTGGGTTGTTACGTAAATAATCATCATCAGTATACCTTGCAACACCAGTAAGCGAACCGTTCATTAACTGGCGCTCTATAGCGTCGGCAGACTTTGTTAAATGTGATTGATTTTCCAACTGTTTAGAAAATGTGAATAATGGATATATGCTACTGGCATCAAGTGTTTTATCGTAGAGATATTCTCCGTTCTCCTGTATTTTAAAGCCTTTTATGTAATAGCCTAAGTCACGATCATAATATTTGTCCAAATTCTTCTCGATAATAGCCGATGCTTCTAGCCAACGTGATGTCGCCTCATCTTGGTAATATCTTTCTGTTACTTCAGCAATACGACGCAAGGCAGCAGACACGAGATAAGAAGTATAGGTTGTTGAAAGGAATTTTTGCTCCCATAAATCATAGCTGGGGTGGGGAAGATGCGTGACGCTATCGATATAATTTGCTAAAAATTCTGCACACGGCCTGACGAATCGATTGAACGTCTGCATAAAATAGTCTGCGTCTTGGCTGTACATATCATATTCGGCAATCATTAATAGTATTATGGCTGTTTCATCTTCTTGAATAGCGAGCTCTTTATGATGTTCCTGAACCTGTGGATGCCAAGTACTTCCGAAAGCACCGTCGGTTTGATATTTATGTTGTAAATAACCGTCTGGATGCATGACTTGGGCAAAGAAATCAAAAAACTTACGCGCTTCTTCGAAATAACCTAACTTAATCAAAGGCCACAAAGAATACGCTCCATCTCTAGGCCAACAATATGCGTAATAGTCACGACCATAGTTGTAGAGACTACTATCTCCGCTGGCAATTATCCCACCGTTTTTATCTATATGGGCTTTAATGGTCAGTAAAGAACTCAAGGCATTTTCTTTTTCTGTCTGACTAAGTTTTACAGGTAAATTATCGCTAGCCTTAGTTAACCACTGGTGCCAATTTGTTCGAGTTGCATTAAGCCTACCCTCGAGCGAATCGTCCAATATGCGCTGGTGCACGCGGTACGCATCTTGCTGAGTGTCACCAAAAGCTAGCCAATACTCAATTTTTTGCCATTCCTGAGGACCAAGGTCTAAACTGTGTGCTATTACCGAATCAATCCCACCGTGCTCAACTAAGTTACCAGAAAGCTCGCCATCTTCTGCATCTTTAAAAGTTCCACTTTTACCTTCTATCGCATAATTACCAACAGCAAATTCGTTGAATGCCAAACCATCGTTATGGCTATAAACAATAATTGCTGTATGGCCTTTATAGTCAAATATATAGTTACCATCAGGTACATAAAATGCTGTATCGGCCCGGCCATTTCGACTAATTTGGAATACTTGATGCAAGAATACCTTAACTGTACGACGACGGTTTAGTTTATTGATTACTTTTATGCTTCGCATGAAGGCATTTTCGTCGTAGTCTACAGCGTCGTTGGCTTGTATTTCGAGATTTAGCTTCTCGTTAGAAAATACGATTTCAGAAACCATAGTTCCGTATTCATATTTCAAAGACACTTCCCAGGTACCATCATCTAGCCAGCTGAATTTATCATCAACAAATACACCAATTTTATGAGGGATTAGTCTAGAGGTCTTAAGGTTTTCTAGGCCAACATACGGAAAATAGATATCATCAACTAAGCCAAATTTATTTAAGCCTATGAACAATGACCCATTTGATAAACAAACTGGTCTGGCCATGAACTATAATAAACCCTTTTGCGAGAGTCTATTTTTTACATCCAGGAGCACGTTCATGTAGTTCATTTGGCCAACGTATGGCGATTCGTAAGGACTAAAGTAGGCGTGTACATCTCCATCATTAAAGTATTTTGTGCACATATAGTAAAAGTGATCGCTAGTTTGAAGTTTACGCCAATCATCTATGATCGATTGATCGTTCGAGGCTAATACTGATTCAGCAAGAGCGTAGACTGCGTCAAAAGCTTGAGTCTGCATAGTATTGCCTAGCCAAGCCGTAAGATCTCGTTCGGTATCTGCCCAAGTGATTGTATTGTGAATATCAAGCTCGTCTTTTGCCTCATAAGTTCTGGCTGCTTCGCTGATTGTCATAAAACCAGAGCCTTCTTTTAGACCCCACTTAGACGGAAGATGTGTTAAGAAATCAAAGATGCCACTCTCTTGCCACTGATGCTCACCAAACGTTTCGAAATCCATAAACAAGTTAATGATATCTGCATCTGGTGAACCTTCGTGAATCCAGTAAGTAAACTTATCAGCGCTCATCGGCCACTCAGACCATGTTTGATTACCAAATCTAAAGGCAATATCATCGCTTAAGTGATAATTTTTTACCAATAGCTTTGTCTTGGTCGCATTTAGCGGACGGTACATGTGGTTCGGGCTTCGCCAGCCTAAGACTGGATCCCAGCCCTCGGTTATTACAGCTTCGTACCCCTTGCTATCGCACCAGCTACCTAGCTCGTTATTATAGGCTAACTCAGTATTACGAAAAGAATGTGGCTTATAATTTAGTAATTCTTCACATATTTGAGAATGAGCCTCTACTTGGCGTTCGAATTCTTGACGATCATGGAAAAATGCCAAAGAGTGATAATACGTTTCACCGACTATTTCTACTTTACCAGTATCAACTAGAGCCTTAAAAGAGGCTAGTACATCTGGTCGATGGTCTCTAAGCTGTTCTAGCAACGTGCCAGTTATAGAAAGGCTTAGTTTAAATTCTGGGACAGTGGTCAGAAGGTGTAGTAAGACCTTATTGGTTGGTAGATATGACTTTTCGGAGACTTTGTTAATAATATCGCGATTAGACTCTCTGGATCCGACAGGGGCGGTAAAATAGTCACTCGATTTACCAGCGTCAAAAATAGTGTAATGTCTAACTCTGTAAGGCTGATGAGCATGCAAGTACAAGACTATATTGCTCATGCTAGAACCGCCTCATAGCTATCAATAAAATGTTCACTTGCTGCGTGCCATGTAAGTTGTTTAACTTCTAGCATGGCATTGGCAGTTAAAACTTCGAGCAAACTATCGGAATTAAGTGCCGAAACTATTTGGTTAGCCATTTCTTTTTCGTCCCAATAATCTACTTTGAGGCAATTCTTGAATATTTCAGTAACCCCGCATTGGCGTGTGGCTAAACTCGGTACTCCAAATAAAGCTGCTTCTAGAGGTGTTAAGCCAAAGGGCTCGCTTACGCTTGGTAATAAAAATAAATCAGTTTGTTTAAACGCACTCGACCAATCTGTTCCTCCAACAAACTTATTGGTAAAAAAAACATTTTGCGCTATCCCTAAATCGGCCGCCAACACCTGTAACTCTCGAATCTGTTCTCCGTTACCGGCCATTAACAGGAGTGTTTTTGGACGTTTATCGACAACTTGCTCAAAAGCATGCAGAAGGTTCCATAAACCTTTCTGAATCGTAATTCTACCGATATGAGAAACCACCTTGAAGCCACTTTTTTTAAGTTGCTCAAAAGCAGGGTAACTGTTTTTGCGATCAGCGAGATCGTACATATCGGCATCGATTCGATTGTGAACGACTCTAACTCTATCGGGGTCAACACCGTAATTATTAATGACAAGCTGTCTTGTGTACTCACTAACAGTAATTACTAAGTCTGCCATGCTGAGCCCCATTTGCTCAATTTCATGGACCATTTCGTTGCCTCTACTACCAGCAGTACGATCAAACTCGGTAGCGTGATAATGCATAATCAAGGGTTTGCCACTAATAGCCTTGGCGCGAAGTGCTGCGCTAACAGTCAGCCAATCATGAGCATGGATTACATCGAACTCAGCCATTTTAACTACGTGATCAATACTTCGAGCGTAATTTTGCGTCTGTTCGAATAGATTCTGAAAACTCATCGGCATAAGAGATATTTGTGCAGAGCGCTCCGTAGTATATGCACCAAGGGCTAGTGCAAATTCTTCGACAGCAACTTTAGTCGCAGATGTAACTTTCATGAAGTCTATGTTGTGCTCGGCTTCGTAAGGAACAATAAACTCAATACCAACGCCAGCTTTAGCAAGCCCCTTGCACAACTGGTAGCAAGCGATGCCTAGTCCACCGCTATGATAGGGTGGTAGCTCCCACCCAAGCATTAGTATTTTCATTTTTTTCCTTTTTACATCTATGAGTATAGCTAAAACATAAGCTTAAAAAAACTCTTTAAGAGGGAATTTTTGTAAGTTATACACAACTAACTGCTGTATACTCGTAAACTATGGCAAATAATCCATATTTTGCATCTAGAGTTGAAGCAGGTAAGTCGCTAGCCGAGCGCTTGAGCGACATCTCAAACACAGACGTTACCGTACTTGCTGTCAGTGAAGGATCAGTAATTGTGGCGGCCCAAATAGCCTCAAAGCTACACTGTTTGATTACACTGATTATGACAAAAGCGATTGGTTTGCCTGATGGACTAACAACTATCGGCACAATTGCTGACTCGGGAAAGTTTACAATAAATAAAAGTATCTCGATTGGAGCTCTCGAAGACCTAATGATCGAATATCAAGGCACGATAGAGCTAAGCAAATTGGCTGCGCTTCACGATATGCATGTGTTGGGCGGTAAGAACAATTTGCTCGATAAAAAATTTTTTAGAAATAAAACTGTAATTGTAGTCTCGGATGGCGTAAAGCACGGTAATTTGTTCCAAGCAGCTGCCGACTATTTGCATGATATAAAAATCAAGAAATTAATCTTAGCGACGCCAATTTGTAGTGTTGAAGCGGTAGATAGGCTTCATATCATTGCAGATAGACTCGAGATTATTAGGGCTGTACCAATGTTTTTTACGACTAGCCATTACTACGCCAATAATAACCTACCTAGCAACGAAAAAATTCTCGATTATATTGAAAATATCGTAAATAATTGGCCAGTCGTCTAACTGTCTAAAATTATCGCAATTTCAATATAAATTGAATCATGAAACTCACTCAGACAAGATAACGTCTATGTTTGGCTTCAGTAATTTGTAGGCCTTTCATTTCAATCAACAATCCGAAGATCGCCCCCAACTCGCCAATTTGTGTCCCTTCCTTCAATAATCAGACACATGCCCTCTGTGCATCTAATACACTTTTGAGCAGCATTGTAAATTTAATAATGTTGTACATGGTATAATTATAACATTCGTATTTTGCAGTTGATTTTAGAGTGTTAAGTGTTAATTCACTAATTTGTAAATCAATTCCGCCCTATTATTATGGGATTTATTAACATATCTGTTAACTTTAAACTACATCATATAGAGAGCTTAGCAGATCATGCATTAATGGTTCTCGGTATCCTTTGTTAATATTCCTTCAAAAACTATTTGAAGTATAAATGTTGTCGACAATTGAGTTAGCCCAATAACTGTAAATGAAAATATTAGATTACTATCAGTTTTATTAGCTAGCGCATATAAAGATCCGCCTGTAGCTAAAATTGCTGGTAAAATCCTAGTAATTAGTTCCGATATTATATCGATTACTTTTCGAGATTGTAAATAGTATGAACCTCTAGGCAGATAAATTGCTATCAAGAACAGAGGTATAATTGACGCAACAGATGAGTAATAGTCTGAGTTTGGTTCAAATCTAGGTTCTTTATGTACCCTAGAAAAAACAATCAAGATGTTAAGTATAAGAACACCAATGTATACTGCAAGTGCTGCTTCACTTGCATTTTTCAATATATATTTTTTACTCACTTTTGACATTTTGCATTTACCATTTATTGAAATCTATAACAAATAATATACTAAAGTACCAGTAAAATGGTTTAACTATTTATATTACTTATTGTAAACATAACATAAAAGAACTTAATGATATAATCCTATAAGCCGATATGGGAGGGTATGCGGTTAATACCGTATACTTTATTTTCTTAAGCTTTTTGCTGATAAAGTTTGATAAAAGCTAAAAAGTGGTGACAACGATGGCTAGTTGTTATGCTTTGGTGCCTTAATTATTTACACACAGGAACCATAATAAATTAAGACACAAAGTAAAGGTTCTCTTCATTATCTAAATGAGGATTATTTCTTATGTTTCTTTACCTATTTTTATATTGGTTGAGTTTATTGACCGTGTTCAAAGCCGTATCTCCATCGCGCTCGCCGCGCGGAGTTCGGCTTTGTCCTGTTCTACTTGATAAACAGGACATAAAGAGGGTCATTTCATGAAAAAAGATGATCTAAAACTATTATTTAACCCAATAAGCCAACATGAGGCTATGGAGCTCATCGGCTCAAAAGCAACTGTATATGATGACTACGTTAAGGTTTATATACCCCACGAACCTTACGCAAAGCTGAGAGACGGCTTAGAGCCAATCGGTAAACATGCTAAACAACTAAGCAGCGATTCCGTATATAAAGAATCAAACTTAGAACGAGCTATCAGAAGATCAAGATCTAAAATTAAAGACTATGCCGATGAAGCTAATCATGAAATGAAAAGAGCCCGATCGAATGACCGAGCACTTTTCATGGCAGGGGAGACAGGACTCGAACCTGCAACCAACGGTTTTGGAGACCGCTACTCTACCAATTGAGCTACTCCCCTAAATCTGGCCTTATTCTACTTAACAAGGCTTTGGTTGCAGAACGACTTTTCTTCAATTGTTTCTCTCTTTCTGCAGCCATTTGTTTTGTTAAATATGCTTCGTAATATACAAGTTTTAGTGGCTTGTAGGCACTTGTTGATTTAACCATACCCTTAATATGTTCCGCGTATCTACGTTGTAAGTCTGAAGTACTCCCATAGTAATGCCACCCAGGTTTACCCACAGAGCTAAGGACATAAACGTAATGCACGATGTAATTTTAACGAACCTGCCCCGTGCCTTGCAAGGTACGGGTTGGAGACCGCTACTCTACCAATTGAGCTACTCCCCTAAAAAATGCAAACAAAGTATACATGATTGCTTTAGTCTAGAATAGTTTGTTTATTGGCTATATGTGCTTATACTTTAAACATGCAAACCGACCACAACCTAGCTAACCCAACCTATGAGGATTTAAAAAAGTATTATTTAGCCAGTAAACACGCAAACTACAAAACTTTTCATATTGTCTTAGCGATTCTTGTACTACTGGCAACATTACCGGCAGTAAGTAATCCTACACAATGGTTGATAAGCTTATTGATATCCGAGTTAGCCATTGCAGGCATAATTCGCGTAATTAGATGGTCGGTAATAAAGAGCAAGCGAAATTCATATATATTCCAAGATATCGCTAGTAAAAATCAGCTTACGTTCGTATCTCAATACGTTGCACCGATTAATGGCTTATCCACAAAGTTGAAAATGTTCCAGAGACAGTGGTCGAGCAAAACGATTAACACTAGTTCAGACGTAAGTAACTTACCGATTAATCAGAAGGGTGTAATCTTTAATTCTGGCGATACCAGAGCCTACACGAATATTATCGGAAACGGCACTTTTGCAATATATGATTATGCCTACTCAACCGGTAGTGGGAAAAACCGGACTCGGCATTATTGGCGTGTTGCTAGTTGGCAGTTAAGCCGTCCTTTACCACACCTTTTATTCGACGCGAAAAAAAATAATGTATGGAAATTCACTAATTTACCTGCTGCGTTCGACTCGTCACAAAAAGTCTCTCTCGAAGCTAATTTCGATGACCATTTCAGCTTGTATAGTCCGGAGAACTATAATGTTGATACTCTAAGCTTCATTACTCCCGAAATCATGGATTATTTGATACGCGAACTCGATGGCTTTGATATTGAAATCATAGATGGACAGATCTTTATATATAGTGGCGGTACAGTTAAGCCAAATGAATTCTGGCAACTTTACGCTAAGCTATACGGGCTAGCTAAACATCTCGAAGATAATATAGATTCATATCGAGATCAGCGAGTCACGCAGTTTGCCAGCACAGGTACCGATAGGGTCCAGATAGCTCAACAAGGCCTCAGGCTAAAGCGTTCCAAACTACCAGCGTTTATCGGTGTAATGACTACTTTCTTATACATTACTTTTAGATCTACGAATGGTTTAACGGAATTATCTAATGGTTTTATACTCGCTATTTTTGGCATAGGTATTGCCACCTTCGTATATGCCATTATCGCAGTCAACAAATTTAGAAATAAATAATCTTGTTACAAAATGGCAAAAAAATTTCGCCTTACTCTCCATAGCAAAAGAATTGTAATCGTAATCGACAAAATATTATTGTTAAGGGCTGCCAAAAAACTTCATGGTCGTTTCTGGGGGATAACAGGCTTACTGGGTATAGTGATCGGCTTTACTGCATGCTTCTTAATCGAGCCAAGTTTTTTAAAACTAAATTCTGCTTTTAGCGATTTTAGTAGAGATACTCGCACAGCCCCATACTTTGCTGGATCAATATTTTTAGGAGCTTACGGATTGTGGCGTTGGCGAAATTATCTAGCCAGAACATTTAAAAAACCCGGTGTAATCGTATCTTTAATAAGTCTAACAATCTTAGGCTTGTATGTCGTGGCCTTATTGCCCCTAGCATGGGGTAATGGTCGAGCATATCATCTGCATATGTATGGTTTTAGTCTAGTTGGCCTGAGTATGGCCTTAACTGTGTTTGCTGACACTTTACTTCGTAAAACTAAGAAATCGAGAAATATACGCAAATGGCAAGTTATTAGATTTTTTTCATTGGCATGCATATTAGTTGGTGGCGTTATTACCGCGCTTTCGACTGAAATTAACAATATATTAGGTCTAGCACTTGTAGGAGAAAGCTTGATTTTATTCGGTTATGGCATATGGGTAATTACAAAAACCTATCAGGGCGAAGGACCAAGTTCGAGACTATCGCAGATTCTGAATAGAGTTATCGTGGTTGAATAAATGATCGGTTATTGATATAAATACAAGGGTGAAAAACAAGTTATCTCGACCAGTCTTGTTTACTTTTGTCGGATTGCCAGGATCTGGTAAAACTTTCTTATCACGTCAACTTGCGGATAAGCTTGAAGCAGTCCATATTAGCGCCGAAGAGATCAGGTTTGAACTTTTCGAAAAACCAACTTTCAGCCCAGAAGAAGAAGGCGTCGTAAAACATATGATGCTTATGATGACTGAGCGATTTCTAAATGCAGGCTTGTCGGTGGTCTACGATGTATCGTTAAACAAATTGGCCGATCGTCGTGAAATCAAAAATATCGCTTCAAAACTCAAGGCAGAGACCATGTTGATCTGGCAACAAATCGACCCTCAGACAGCTTTTTCAAGAGTATCTAGTCGATCCGAAAAAAACTCCGATAATAAATTCGCAGTCCGCCTCGATAAAGATACATTTAAAGAAATTAGTACACATATTCAAACTCCTACGAACGAAGAAGCAGTTGTTGTTAGTGGAAAACATAGCTTTACTGGTCAACTAGCTTCGATCATAAGACGGCTTTTCGAACTTCAGTTGATCGAAGACCGCAGCCTCTCAAAGCATTTGCCAAATCCGGGAATGTTTAACCTAATTGCTCAAACTCAGACAAACCTTCAGCGTCGCAATGTTCGCATTGGCTAATGGCTACAAAATCTGTTTCACATAACATCTTAGGCAGAGTTGACTATGTAAAACGGCGTGGTCAAAAGAATATCAAGATTAGAGTACTGCACGATCGAGTGCTGGTTAGCATGCCATATTACACTCCGATAAAGTTGGCCAATCAATTTCTAAATTCCAAGATTCAATGGATTAAAGATAATCGGCCCGTTACTCATCAAATTAACGACGGCATGACAATTGGTAAAAGTAGAGTGTTGCGACGGAGTACAAGTACATACAATAAATCTCGCTTGAACGATAAAGAAATTATTGTAAGTGGTTCGGATGCGTTTGTTGAAAAAGTGATACTACGTGTCTTGAAAAACGATGCCGAAACACTCTTAACCGAAAGAGTGAACACGATAAGTAATCAATTAAACCTTACATACACAGATTTGAAATTCCGTCGCCTTAAGAGCAGATGGGGAAGCTGTGATCATCAAAAACGAATTACTTTGAACGTTCTTCTGGTACAGCTACCATGGGAACTAATTGATTATGTGATCGTACACGAGCTTTGCCACACAGTAGAGCTAAACCATTCTCACAAATTCTGGGAAACAGTTAGTGTTTTTAATTCAAATTATAAAAGCTTGCGTAAACAACTTCGTGCTTACGCGCCAGTGATATACAATACTGCTTATGTCGATAAAACCTAAAAATAATTTTTTACAGAGAAAAGACATTGAACATCTCCGACTTGTTAGCCTAATTAATAGCATGGCTGATGGCGTTTTAGCTGTCGACGAACACGCCAAAGTTGTAATGTTCAACGGTGCAGCTTTAGATGTTCTTGATGTCAATAACATTAAGGCCAAATCGGCATTAAAACAGATCTTAAAGCCGATCGATAAAAACGGCCAAGCAGTAGACATTACCCAGATGGTTCAATCGACTACAACCCAAGTAACTAACCGCGACCTAAGGCTTCAATATTCCGACGGTAGCTACATAAACCTATACCTGAGCATCGCCCCTGTCCATTTAGGTTATGGCTCCGTGGGTGGCCGAGGCTATGTGTTATTGCTACGCGACATAACTCGAGAAAAATCACTCGAGGAAGAGCGCGATGAGTTTATAAGTGTTGTTAGTCATGAGCTGCGTACACCAATCGCCATCGCTGAGGGTAACTTGAGTAATGTAGTTTTTTTGAGTCAAAAACACGATTTGCCTCAACCTATCAACGAAGCTATTAAGCAGTCCTACGATCAAATAATCTTGTTAGCTAGCATGATTAACGACTTGTCTACTTTGTCTAGAGCAGAGAGAGGGGTCTTAAAAATTGAACCAGAAGACATCAACGTCAACGAAATGATTACCTTACTCGCCAAAGAATACACGGCATCTGCTAGCGCAAAAAATCTTCAAGTAAAAACTGATATCGATCCAAATCTAGAGCTCCTTCACAGCAGCAAACTTTATGTTAGAGAGATACTTCAGAATTTTATTACTAACTCGATTAAATACACGCAAAGTGGCTACATCTTAATTGCTGCAAAATCTGCCAATGGCGGTGTTCAGTTCGAAGTTTCTGATACGGGCATAGGCATTAGCAAAGCCGATCAAGAACGAGTTTTTGACAAGTTCTTTCGAAGCGAAGACTATCGAACCCGCCAAAGTAACGGCACAGGTTTGGGACTATATGTCACAATGAAATTAACTCGAATACTAAATGCAAGTATAGATCTAGAAAGTAAATTGAACGAAGGCAGCACATTCAAAATATTTGTCCCAAATATAAAACAACAGTAATATATTTAGCATAAACGTAATCGATAGAACGAGGTGAGAACGTGGATTCTAGTCAATCAACAAATAACGATAATCCAAATCATAGCTCCGAAAAAGTTCAACAGCCTACTCCCACTGAAGCGATTGATTTGCAAGACTTAAAACCCTTACCGATTAAAACAAGCCACACTAAACTATATCTGATTGTTGGGTGTCTATTTGCTGTTTGCGCTATAGTGTTTGGATCTCTGCTGTATTGGCAAAAACAAAAGTCTAAAGACGAGAACGCTTTACAAACAGATACATCACAGAAGTCTGTAGAAACCCAGCAAAATTCTGACAAAAACGATGCGCAAACTGATCAAACTCAAATAAATTATTCTACATTCGAAACTGACTTGCTCGATCTGGCTGCTGATTCAAAACATGCAGACGAACCAATAGCAACGGTAATCAGTAGTAAAATTAATGAGTTAATCGATGTGCCTGCAAATTTCAGTATTGTTTACCCTGGTGTTTCAGCTACAGTTCCAAAAAACGCAGAATTGGTCGATTTAGGCGACGGGATTCTTGCCATCCTAGTTGATAATGGCTATAAACTTAGTCCAAAATCTAATTACGAGTTAGATTATTCTAAGGATGATCTACGCTACGCATCGGGGGTATACGAAAACGATACCCAAGAATGTATAGTCGCTCTGGGAGTTGATCAACTCAGCGTTACGTGTATTGAAAAAGCAGCTGCAGATAAAGTCGATACAAGCCTAATAGGTGAACTATATGCTGCATACCGTGATGACCATAACTCAGCATCAGAGATAGATTACCAACCGATGATAGCAGCGCCAGATAAAGTCGTAGACATCGACGGTGCCCAGCGAGTCAAAACGAGTTTAGGAAGCTACGATGAATCCAACGGTGTATATATTTATCTACCTAGCGGTGGAGGTATTGATTTTTACCGAATTAATGCTCAAGACCAATGGCAAATAATTTACACAGGACAGAGCATAAAAAAATGCACAGACTACCCATCGAATAGTGCACTAGTCCTGTACGAGGAAGACACCTGCTTGGACAATGAGAGTAAACAAACAACTGTAGCGAAATATTACGCCAACTAAATCTTAGGAAGCGCCTTATATACCCGCATAACTGGTAGACAGACGTTCCGGCCTTTCCAGAACACTTTACCAAATTCGTATTTAATCATAGATATATTAATCAATACTATTTCGTTAATAAGTAACGGTAGACTCATACATGCTCTAATAAATTGAGTACCCGTAACAGTTTGTTCAGATATGTATACAGACAAAGATAAAAGCAAGATACTCGCGCCAGAAAGTATCGGAGAATAAAACAACAGTGATAATGGCCCTAAGCCAATAACTGCCAACATAATACTAAATACCGCCACGCGCTCTAAGCGACGCTTACACTGCGGATAGCGCTGTACAATGGCAGTCTCTCTCTGGGCTTGATAGGATTTGGCACTGTATACCTGGATGTTAAGTTTATTCGCAAGCCAGAAACGGTAGCCTGTACCAGATGCACGTGCTATGTGTCGTTCCGGTATGATTGATCTACTAACACCTTTGAATCCACCAAATTTATTTAATGCATCGGCTGAAACGACCCAGAAAGAACTTAGAACTGGTGGCTTTTTAGTTAATCTCCTCGGTAAACTGAACTCCCAGAAATAGCGAAGTGGTGCTGTTAGACTTTGTCGAGTACCCTCAGCTCGCATTGGTAATACTGAAACCATTTTTATATTTGTGCCTGACATGTGCTCAATAACATTCTTGATTGTATGTTGACCAACTCTGATGTCGGCTCCAAGGAAAACCAAATATTCTCCATCGGCCTGTTGGCGCAGAGATTCATATGCGAAATTTTTTCCAAGCCACTCATCGTCGGGTTGTTTGCCGGCGATGAAACGAACCCCTTTATTGGCGAACTGCTTGATAATATCTGCTGTTCGCTTATTTCCGGAACAATCGTCCAAAACAATAATCTCAAGTTTCGGGTAATTACTGGCCACAAGGCTATCTAGGCATTCTAACAGCTCCTCAGTTTCATCTCTTGCTGGAACTAAAACACTTACAGAAGGTAATTGAGCATCTACTAGAGAGTGCTTTGCCTTAGGTGCTCTAAACGTTTTCCAAGATCGCAAAGAAAAATACGCTAAGCTCAAATTAATACCGAGGATAAACACAAGAAAAACCTCTAAGTTAATCTGGATATCAAGCATGTCCATAACACCGATTATCGCCATCAATATCGACAAAATACTCACGGTTCTTAAAGTCGACCGAAATAAACGGCGATATACAACACGCCCATATATTAACTTGATCAGATTAACAATCGAATATAGCGTTATTAAAGCAATTACAATCATATAAATCGCTCGAGTATCTGTTGCAATAAACCTATCCCCAAAAACTTTAAAGCAAAAGTAAAGTAACGCTAAATTCATCACGAGCGCGAAGCTACCGATTACACGTCTACTGATATTATTTTTTACTTGCCAGACAGCAAGAATTTCTAAAACAATGCATCCTAGCAATATATTAAGTATAAGCATAGGCTTTAGTATACCTTGATTCCGGATACATAGAAGTGTATAATGGCACCTTGACGGATGCATTAGCATCCTTTTTATTTGTAAAAAGAGGTGATATGGCCGATAAGAAAACCACTCGGATAAAAAAAATCAAAAGCAAACCAGAGACAGTCCGTGAGCGCGCCGCCAAACAAAACGCAAAGACAGCCCCACGCAAGCGGAAAATGCCTGGCTCAAATAAGCTTGCCGACAGTAAATCAAAAGTTGCTGAGTTTCTCGGGCAATCGGTACAAACTCATACGCATAGCGAGCAGAGTCGCTGGTCTTTTATAACGAAATCAAGACATTTCGTGCCGGCATATTTTCGTAATTCTTGGACCGAACTTAGAAATGTTACATGGCCAAAATTACCTGAAGCATTGCGCTTAACTCTAGCTGTAATTCTATTTGCTAGTATATTTGCTATCTTTATTTCTGGACTTGACTGGCTACTAGACAAACTTTTCCAAGAACTTATTCTCAATGAATCTCAAAATATTAAAGAATTCTTGAAAGGAATATTCTAAATGACTAAGAAACGTTATGATTCGACAAAACAATGGTATGCAATTCATACCTATAGTGCCTACGAAGAGAAAGTGGCCGAGGCTATTAGGCAACGCGCCGAGAGCCTTGATATGAAGGATAAGATAATCGATGTTTTAGTGCCAAAAGAAAAACAAATCGAAATTAAAAATGGTAAGCGCCGAGTTGTCGAAAAACGAATTTTTCAAGGTTATGTACTTGTGCAGATGAAAATGAGCGAGGAAGCCTGGTTTATCGTACGCAACACACCAAACGTGACAGGCTTTGTTGGCAGTGGCACAGAACCAACCCCAATCGGTAAAGACGAAATAGAAAAAATCATGAAACGCATGGGTGTTGATCAACCTAAACACAAAATTGACTACAAGCCAGGCGACGTTGTCCAGATTATTGATGGACCTTTCCGTGATCAAGAAGGTGCTGTTAGCGAAGTCGATGCGCAAAAAGGCAAGATTAAGGTCTTGGTCAACATGTTTGGTCGTGAAACTCCCGTAGAGCTCGATAGCCTACAGGTTAAACGCCCATAGTTAAAGCTGTTCTGCAGACTATTCGAGGCTAGGTTGTCGTGTATACTGCGAGTATGGATAATCAACTCGTAGATGTCATAGCCAAAGATTACAGCCTTAAGTCAACACACAAATTCATCGAAGCCAACATTCATTACAAAAAATGTAGCTTTGTCGGAGTAGATTTAACCGAATCCTCTTATGTGAGAGTGAAATTTAGTGATTGTAATTTTACTGGAACGAATTTAGCCAAGGTTAACCTTAAACAGGTAGAATTCTACGGATGCAAAATCGATACAGCATCATTTTTGCAAGGTACTTTTAAATCAGTCACTTTCAACAACTGTATAATCAACGACACATTATTTTGCGAAGCAAGCGTACTTAAGCTATTAAGATTCGCCGATTGCGAGTTGAGTAAACTCGATATGCGTGCAATGGTAGTTAAAGACAAGATCGATTTTCGAGATTCGACCTTAAGTGATATTTGGGGTATATCGTCACTTAAACAGGTAATCATATCAGCGTCTCAACTAACAATGATATCTCCGGTTCTGGCCTTAGAAGCCGGGATATCTGTGACAGATTAAACAATTAAGACTAAGATTGGACAAATTTCTTATCTTTTAGTATAATCTTGCGGTTACGCACAAGATGAACGCAGGAATGCTTCAACTGCAGTTTTATCAATAAATCTTGGAGAAAATACATGGCAGATGCCAATCCTATAAAAGCTAATTTAAAAATGAAAATTCGAGCTGGACAAGCAAGTGCAGCCCCACCTGTAGGTAGTACGCTTGGACAGCACGGTGTAAACATGATGGATTTCATTAATCCGTTTAACGACGCCACCAAAGACCGTCAGGGTGAAGAATTAACTGTACACATTACTATTTTCGAAGATCGAACTATGAAATGGCGTATTGTTGGCATGCCAACTGATGATTTAATTCGCAAAGCCCTGGGAGTAGACAAAGGAAGCGGTGAACCAAATAAAACCAAACTTGCCAAAAAGTTAAGCCAATCACAACTTCAGGAAATTGCCGAAAAGAAAGCCGTTGATATGAATACAAATCGTATAGATTCTGTTAAAAATATGGTTGCCGGCACCGCTCGCAGTATGGGCGTCGAAGTCGAATAACACTGGTAGGGAGGTGAGTATCAGAAAACCACATCCAATCGATAGCTTTGAATACGCACTAGACGATCAAGAAAATCTCGATGAACGCAAACAACGCATTTTAAGTATATTCGAAAAAATGCGTGAGATGACCCACGACGAGTTAGTTGAGTTTTGGCATAAGTTAATACTCGAAGAGGCTGAACTTATTCATGAGCTGCGCAACGAAAACCAGGTTTTGGCGAGCATTATGGGTAGTTCCGGCCTGCAACTTGTTTCTGATGATTCGACCAGTGATGACAATGACCAACAGCCAGTTGAAGAAAAACAATAAATTTAGTACAATACATCTGTTAAATAAATTTTGTGGGAGTGCTTAAGAATACGCACGTTTGAACCACGAAGGAGAAACTATGGCTGAAACCAAAGCCGATCTAATTATCAAAGCAAAAGAATTAGGTATTGTACATGTCAATACCTCTAATACTATGGCTGAACTACGAGAACTCATAGCTCAAGCCGAGCCCAACAAACACGATAAAGAAGCTCTGCCAACCGATGAGCACGAAGCTGTAGTAGCTAAGGCAGGTAAACGCAGCGCTAAGGCTCTAGCCGAAGCAGAAGAAAAGGTTGCAAAAGAAGCTCGAAAAGCCGAGTCTGCCGAATTACCTGATCCAATTAAGAAAAATCCGGCTCCAAAGACGCGAACTCGTTTAGAGCGACGTGGTAAAAAATATCGAGAGCTAGTAAAACTAATCGATAATAATCAAACATATAATTTAGCCCAAGCTCTAGAATTAGCTTGCAAAACTTCGACCGTAAAGTTTGATGCAAGCGTCGAACTACACATTCGTTTAAATGTCGATCCTAAGCATGCCGACCAAAACATCCGTGACTCAATTGTTTTACCAGAAGGAACTGGCAAAACACTTCGAGTAGCAGTTTTTGCAGATGAAGCGGATGTAAAAAAAGCATTAACAGCTGGTGCTGATATTGCTGGAAGCGACGAATTCTTACAGCAGCTAGATAAAGAAGAAATTAATTTTGATGTGCTTGTTGCAACTCCGCCAATGATGGTCAAATTAAGTAAGTACGCAAGATTACTCGGACCAAAAGGTCTAATGCCAAATCCTAAAAGCGGTACCGTAACTACAGATGTTGCTAAAGCAGTCAAAGAATCAAAAGGTGGTAAGGTAGAATACCGAGTAGATGAAAGCGGAATTGTGCACATAGGCATAGGTAAAGTGAGTTTTGGTGCAGCCAAGCTAAATGTTAATGCCAAAGCAGTAATTGAAAGCGTCCAAAACAACAAACCAAGTAGCGTAAAAGGTGTTTACGTACTTAGTTGTTTTACCACAACTACCATGGGACCTTCTATCAAGTTTGAAATGTAGTCATATCTAGAGACTGCTAAGCAACCTATTCGAGCCCATAAATGGGCTCGTTTTTTTGACTGAGACTAATTCATAAATAATTACAACAGACAGTTTGATTTGAAAAAGCTATAGTTTAAGCACTATGGAGGAACCGCAAGCGCACACTGCGGGTGGGGTGTATAGCAATACACAGATCTTCACCGCTCATCTAAACGGGCATATTGTTTGTGAGCCATTTAACCCCGATAACGTATCCCATGCTAGCCTTGATGTTACCTTGGGCTACTACTATTTTAGAGCCGAGCAACAAAATCGACGAACTATATATAACCCATTTGATCGTGAAGACGTTGAACGATATTTTGATGGCCCATACAAGGCGATGCCGCATAAGAAATGGATCGAGCTACATGGGTTTAAGCCATTGTTAAACATTCCAGACGATCATCCAGTTATCGCCGTAGGTCCAAATGAAAGAATCCTTGCCCATACACATGAGTTTTTTGGTATTAAGCCCCCAGGAGCATTTACTTTACACGCCCGTAGTTCTTGGGCACGCAACGGAGTGGCTGTTTGTTTCGATGCCGGCTGGGTAGATCCAGGTTACATAAATCGTTTAACTCTAGAAATATATAACCTAAACGAGCACGAGACTGTTTTGATTCCTGTAGGCGAACGAATTGCCCAAGCAGTATTTCACCACACCGGCAAAGTTGATGGCGACTATGGTCTTGGGCGCAAAGCTGTTGCATCCGGAAAGTACCAACAAGGTACTGATCTAGAGAATCTAATTAAGACATGGACACCAGATATGATGCTGCCAAGATCTTATCTAGACACTAGACGTTTACCATTGCCTATTGAAGGGTGCATGTATGACTGAGCGTGGACTCTACATAGTTATCGAAGGTGGACAGGGAGTCGGCAAAACTACCCAGGCAAGCATGTTGGCTCAAGCCCTAACTGCAAGTGGTATGAGTGTCAAGATAATGCGTGAACCCGATAGCCAGACAGATGCAGTAGCTCGTCAGCTGCGACGCTTAACTCAAAACCCGGAGTACGACCTAAGTAAGCGTACTGAGGTTCTTTTATACAACGCGGCTCGCAGTCAGAGCTTAGATAAAATCAAAATGTATGTCGACAATGGAATTGTCTGTATAGTTGACAGAAACTATATATCGACTTTAATTAATCAATATTATCTAGACGCTGATAAACCTCTAGATTACTCGCAGATCGACTTAATCAATTCTTTTGCAACAGAAGTAATTAACCCAGACGTACTGCTAATTTTAGACGCACCCGTAGAGATGTTGGTACAACGTAAGCAAAGTGCTGATAAAGGTGAGCGATTCGACAACTTGTCATCATCTCTTTTAGAAAATGCTCGTAGCGGTTATCTCCAAGAGGCAAAAAATCGCAACATACCGGTAATCGACGCTTCCCGCCCTACGCACGATGTGCACCAAGAGATCGTAACACATGTTCAGTATGCAATTAATCTTGTAGGCGATAAGCAAGTAAAACAATCTGTACCGGTCGCTGCTACGTTAAGAAACGAGTCGGAAATTTCTATAGGCACAATTTCCAATCCTAAAACAGATCACAAACATAACCTATCAGATGTCGTTACAGATACAAAATCGAACATTTACGCAATAACAGAAAACCTTAGTCCCACAACCGCCGCTGCAGCAATGGCACGGTTAAGCCGACGTGGTGATGATATGAGAACAATATTAGTAGATGAATTTCTAGACCAAAAAGGTAGTGATAGTGATTTACTGAGGCGAGTTATTACAGCTTACGGCGACGACTCAGTCCAGCAGTTGAATGGTCTACATGTAGTCGTAGAACGCGCCAGTAATTTGCTAACTAAAAAAATTGAATGGGGCAGATTAGCGGCTTACTTAGAGCAATCAACCCGGTATATCTTTTACGATCAAAAAGATGCAGATGGAAAGTATAAATATTTTACGCCTCAAGAGATAACCGATGGTTTTAGAGAACTTTATATTACGACTCTCGATAGTATATTTGATCGCTATAGTCAGATAGTTCGGGAATTATACGAATATGTCCAGAATAATTCACAAGTACCTAAGAAAGAGCAAGATGCAGCTTGGAAATCGGCCTGTCGCGCTCAAGCATGCGATGCAGCCCGAGGCTTACTGCCGGTCGCCACAACTAGTACTGTAGGTATCTATGCGAGCGCCCAAAGTTACGACAATATGATAATGCGCTTACTAGCCGACCCTACCGCCGAAGCCCGACATACAGGTCAAAAAATACTCGAAGAAGTTCGTAAGCTTGCACCAGCATTTTTTGAACGCACCGACCAACCTGGCAAAGGTGCCTCCAGGAGTAATTACCAATACACTAACTCGCTTAAAATGCGTCAACACGCACAAGAGCTACCACTACCAACAGAACTCCCAGAAGATATCCAACTCACAAGCTACTGGCCACATAATGAGCTCGAGATCGTGCCTCACATGCTGTATAGCTTTAGCGACCTGTCAGAAAGTGCGATTGTATCAGAGATTAGCCAAAGGAGTTACGACGAGAAAACTCGTATTTTCGAGGACTACATCGGTGAGCGCTTGAATCGACGTATGAAACCTGGCCGGGCATTTGAAAGAATTAGCTATAGTTTCGACATAGTTAGCGATTACGGAGCATTCAGAGATCTACAACGACACCGGATTGTGAGCGACCTCGAATGGCAAGAACTCACTCCAAAATATGGTTTCGATATACCGGAGTTGGTTGAAAAAGCTGGATTGTCGGATATTTATGAGAGCTGTTTCGACGATTCTGCAATGATCTATTCAAAACTTTTCGAAGAATATGGAAGCGTTGTGGCTCAATATGTAACACTACTAGGTCATAGAATGCGTTGGAAGCTTACTGTAAATGCCCGGGAAGCTTTTCATTTTATCGAGCTACGTTCTTCGCCGCAAGGCCATAGAAACTATCGGCGGATCGCCCAAAAGATGCACCAATTAATTTCTGACGTCCATCCACTAACTGCAGGCGCGATGATTTTTGTTAATAAAGACGAAGATCCAGAACTGACTCGACTTGCAGCCGAGAAATACACTCAGAGCAAGCTAGCAAAACTTCAAGACACAAAACACTAGCAATTAGCTGCTTGTTTAGATATAGAATTTCTGTTATAATTCGGTCACGTAGCTAAAGACAGCGACTGTGGTAACACTTAATTTGTCGCCTAAGCACCACTTAGTTTTTTGGTGTAAAGCACGTTGGAATCAGGCCACTTATTTTATAAGTGAAAGTCGAGCGTGATTCTTAATATATCTATAAAGGAGACATTATGGCTCTTTCGAGAGATAAAAAACAACAGATTGTTAGTGAGCTAACAGAACTGCTAGCAAACTCAAAAATGACTGTGATAGCCAAATACGAAGGTATCACCGTTAAACAAATTCAAGAACTTCGTCGTGATGCAGAAACCAATCACAGTGTAGTTAAGGTTGTTAAGAATCGCTTAGTCAGAAAAGCTATCGAAGCTAATCCTAGCTTAAAAGACGCTGATACGAGCGCCCTGACAAGCATGCTACTGTACGTTTTTAATGCAGATGATGAAGTTGCTGGAGCACAAACGATTAAATCTTTTGTGAAAAACTCTAAAGCTCCATTGGAGTTTGTGGGTGCAATTTCTGCAGAAGGTGCTTTTTTAAGTGCTGAAGAAGTGAAAACTCTAGCTGAATTACCAAGTAAAGAACAGTTGATTGCCGGTGTTATAAACACTCTTAAAAGCCCTGCCACTAACGTGGTTTCGGCCCTCAAAGGCAATTTACTCGGCCTGCTAGATGCAGTTGCCGCCAAAGCAAGTTAAGAAAGGATTCAAAAAATGGCAGAAAAAGTTGATTTAAAAAAGTTTGCCGAACAATTAGTT
This sequence comes from Candidatus Nomurabacteria bacterium, assembly GCA_020631905.1. NCBI lineage: Bacteria > Candidatus Nomuraibacteriota > Candidatus Nomurabacteria bacterium. The sequence goes on along the minus strand of JACKGQ010000001.1, from coordinate 606,618 downwards.
GGCTTAAGTGTGCTTGAGGTGAACGAACTCAGCACAATCTTAAAAGAAGAGTATGGTATCGAACCTGCAGCAGCAGCTGCAGTTATGACCGCCCCTGCAGCTGCAGGTGAAGCCGGCGCAGAAGAAGCTGGTAAGAGCGAGTTTGATGTAATTCTGAAAGATGCTGGCGCACAAAAAGTTGCCGTCATCAAAGCAGTTAAAGACATCACTGGTTTAGGGCTAGGCGAAGCTAAAGCCATCGTAGACGAAGCTCCAAAAGCTGTTAAAGAAAAAGTAGCAAAAGAAGAAGCCGAGGAGCTTAAAGCTAAGCTTGAAGAAGCTGGCGCTACAGTCGAACTAGCCTAAAAAGCGAAGCTATAGCCAACAATATTTCAGATCCCTTATAGGGGTCTGATTTGTTTATCCACAGTTTTCGAACAAAAAGTTGATTTATAAAAATATTTCTGTTAGCGTATGCATGAACTGTACCTAAAAACAAAAGTGTGAGGCTTTGAGGGCACAGAGAAATGCGAGAAAAATAAAATGTCTGATATACCAGATAAACAAGTGAAAAGATTGCGAGCACTGATAGTCGAAGCAGAGACATCTTTAGCTGCCGCCAAAGAATTATTAGTAAGCTTAGTCGGCGATGATGCACGAGTAAGCGTATCTGCGGTTGACGAAAATATCGGTAAAGTAATAGAAGGTGTATTTGACGGCCAAAATATGGTTGGTAGTGATGGTAAAACATACCCAGTCCCAGCCAATTATGCCAGTAAATCAAAGCTCGTCCAGGGCGACATACTAAAACTGACCATAGCCGATGACGGCGCATTTATGTATAAGCAGATCGGGCCAATACCACGTTTACAGGTTGTTGGAACCCTTGTTCAGCAAGACGGTCATTATTTCGTGGAAACGACTTCTGGTAAAAAATATCGCGTTCTCTTAGCTAGCGTTACCTACTTTAAGGCTAAACCAGGCGACCAAATAAGTGTAAATATACCCGAAGAAGATACCGATGCCGAATGGGCAGCCATCGAAGCCGCACTCTAAGTTGAGCTACCTCTATACACGTCAAGTCTGATTTATATACTCTCCAAAAAAGAGTCTATTAAAGCAATTAACACATAGGAAGGAAACTATGATGGAATATTTATATGCCCATGAAAAAGCATGGGCTGAAAAACAACTGTTTAACGTCGAACGACGAATTAAAGAACTTGGCCTTGAGCTCGGCCAAATTTATGATCAATCATCTGAAACATGGCACGATAACGGACCTGCAGATGTGGTTATGAATGAAGTCGGCGGACTGTGGGATCGTCGAAGTTGGCTCTTGTCATTGACTGCACGCAAATTACATGCGTACCCGAAAACAAACGGCCGTGTATTATCGGCAGGCCACATCGGAGTTCTAAGGGTCAATAATCATACGCAAATTAAGGTATATTTGGGAAACATTAATATCGAATTAACCGACATGATTCATATTGGACCTCAAGCACCTATGTATTTAGCAGCTCAAGGTCGTAGACATGATGAAGAATTTTCTCTAAACCATAAAAAATATAAGCTCGAACAGATTATTGTTGGAAAAGCAGATATGTTCCACATCTAGTCCACATCTCCGCAATCTATAATGTGGAGAGTATAGAAATTACATCAGACGACTGATTGATGTTCGGGTATACTAGTGTTGATTTATGGGACAGGTACTATACAGAAAATATCGTTCAAAAACGTTGAGCGAAGTAATCGGCCAGCAGCACATTACTGAGGTGCTCGAAGCTGCCTTGAAAAAAAATCAGATATCGCACGCCTACTTATTTACCGGACCGCGGGGAGTTGGTAAGACGAGTATTGCTCGTATCTTGGCTCACGAGATCAATAATATTGAATACGACGAATCGAAAACTTATGTAGATATTATCGAAATCGATGCAGCCAGCAACCGGCGTATCGACGAGATACGTGAACTACGCGACAAGATCAACATAGTTCCTTCTTTGTTAAAATACAAAGTCTATATCATAGACGAAGTACATATGCTAACGCGCGAGGCATTCAATGCCTTACTAAAAACACTCGAGGAACCACCTGCTCATGCAGTTTTCATTCTGGCTACCACCGAACTACACAAGGTACCAGAAACCATAATTAGCCGCTGTCAACGCTATGCCTTTCGCCCAATTAGTCCAGAGACTGCCATCATTCAGCTTCGTAAGATTGCCAAACTCGAGAATATCCAGATTGACGATAAGTCGTTAGAGTTAATTGCCGAACACTCCGGAGGTAGTTTTCGGGATGCTCTGAGTTTACTCGATCAGCTAGCTAGCTTGTCTGACAAGGTTACTGAAACTGATACCAGATCAGTTCTAGGCGTTGCCAGTGCCCATACCGTATCTTCACTGATCGAAGTTATGCGTCAGGGCGACATATTAACAATAATCAACAATTACCGTGATGCTATTAATCGAGGCAACGATCCGACTGTCTTAGGCTTGCAGATAGCCAAACAACTACGTGCGAATTTAAACAAAAGCCCAGACACAGAAAACGATCTGAAACTGCTCAAACAGTTACTGGACTTGCCAAACTCACGTCATCCAGAAGCAGAGTTAGAAATAATATTACTCTCACAACCGAAGTCAGATGATACCTACACACAAGCACCTCAAACGTCAGACAAAGCCGGACAAAAAAAGACCAAGAAACCCATTATTGAAAAATCCGACAAAAAATCTGAGATAACGGTCGAGCCTGATACAAGTTTAGTCAATAAAGTTATAGAAGTTACTGATTGGCAGAAAATATTAGACCAAGTTAAGCTTAAGCGCAACACACTGTATGGTATTTTAAGAATGGCCAAAACTAAAGTCGAGGCAGGCGAGCTAACCTTAAGCTTTGCGTTTCCGTTTCATGTTAAACGGATCGAGGATGCAAACAACAAAAGCTTTTTAGAAAACTTAATTCATGATCTAGGAATTAGTTTCGGAGACTTACATATAGTCCATGATCGTAACGTAGAACCGCCTAGCACTGAATTCAGTGCCCCAGAAGAAGCCAAAACACCTGCCGAAGAACCCAAAGTACCAGAGAATGTTATGAAAATTTTTAAAGGCGCGGAGTTAGTCAATGAGTAGTTCTATGGATCCCAAAATACCGCCACACAACCTAGACGCCGAAAGTAGTTTACTCGGAAGCTTATTTGTCGATGCAGATGCAATTGTTCGAATTGCAGATATTGTTGTCAAGGAAGATTTTTACGATCAACGACATGGGTTGATCTACGAAGCTGTCAATAAACTTTATTCAGGGCATCGACCAATCGATGTTCTTACGGTCAGTAACCAACTAAAAGAAGATGGATTCTTAGATGTAGTTGGTGGATCGAGCTATCTAGCGGAACTTACTAATATGGTACCAACGGCTGCTCACGCAGAAGAGTACGCTGAGATAGTTGCCTCAAAGTCTACACGCCGAAAGTTAATCAAGGTGAGTGAAGAACTTGTAACGCTAGGCTACGACGAGGCAAAAGAGGTGAGCGAAGTAATCGATGCCGCCGAAACAGAGTTATTTAAAGTTAGCCAGCAACACATCCAGCAAGATGTCGAGAGCTTAGAAAATATTTTAGCAGCCAGTTTCGAGCGTCTAGACGAGCTCCATCGCGACAAAGGTAAACTACGTGGTGTTTCAACCGGTTTCAAAGATCTAGACAATGTTTTGGCTGGTTTACAGAAAAGTGATCTGATCGTCATCGCTGCCCGTCCAGCTATGGGTAAGACTGCTTTCAGCCTACAACTTGCCCACAATGTGGCCGTCAAAGCTGGCCAGCCAGTCTTGATGTTTAACCTAGAAATGAGTAAAGAGCAGCTGGTAGATCGACTTCTATCGGTTGAATCTGGAGTTGACGCTTGGAACATTCGTACCGGTAACTTAAGCGATCAAGACTTCGAGCGTATTGGTCGAGCCATGGGTACGCTTGGCGAAGCCCCAATTTTTATCGATGACACACCAGGACTAACCATAAGTGAACTCCGTACAAAAGCAAAGCGAGAACAGCATCAACGCCAACTTGGTTTAATAATTGTTGACTATCTTCAGTTAATGAGTGGTGGTGGACGTGGCAACGATTTTAACCGTGTCCAAGAAATATCCGAAATTAGTCGTGGGCTAAAGCTAGTTGCAAGAGAGCTAAATGTACCGGTGATTGCTCTGAGTCAGCTAAGTCGTAGTGTTGAGTCCCGGACACCGCCACATCCGCAGCTTTCGGACTTGCGTGAATCGGGTTCAATCGAGCAAGATGCCGACGTGGTAGCATTTCTGTATCGCGACGAATACTACAATCCAGAAAATACGCAGAAGCCAGGAATATTGGATGTAATGATTCGGAAACATCGAAACGGTCCAACAGACACAGTAGAATTATTCTTCGACAAAGCAAAACAGCGCTACCGTTCAATTAGCCATCGCCAAGCTCCTCCAGAAGATCCTTTTAAATAGACCTACAAATATGCGATAATAAGTTTAAGCGTGAATAGGGTGAAAAAATTTGTTAAGTTCGTACGTACACATTGGCCACTTGAGCTAAGTGTTTCATTGTTTTTAGCAGTTAGTTTGCTTCTACTTTTCGTACAATTAAGAACGCTAGTTGGTGGCTATAGCCAAGAAGAAAGATTAGTAGAGGTCGCCACAAATTCTTTCCCGAATTTACTTGATAACATTCTGTATTGGCCGTACTACTTACTCGTATACGCGCTCAGATTCGTCGTCACTGATGGCATATTAGCAGCAAGAATTATTAGTGCCAGTTTGGCTTTTTTGGCTACCTTCAACATCCTACTTATCATTAATCGATGGTTCTCGACAGAACTCGCGATCGTGGGCGCAACAGTTTTTGTTTCTTGTAGCTGGCTTCTCCAGATAGGTCGAGTTGGTACGCCACAGATAATGGGAATTGCGGTCTTACTGAGTATTTTTACTGGTATGCTCTGGTTAATATATCGACCCAAAAAAATACTACCGTCTATATTCACGGGAGTTGCATTAGTCTTTGGCATGTTTGTGCCGTTTATACCATTATTAATTCTAGCTGGTCTTCTGCTAGCCGTATTCAAAGAAAGAAATTTATTGAAAGTAGTACCGATCTGGCTCTGGGCACTTATAGGTATAGGCATAATAAGTATCATCTTGCTGTATGTTTTTGGTGGTCTAAAGAATTATGGCCAAACATCTAAAATCTTAGGTATTCCAGATGATTTGCCAAATTTACATACACTTCTAGTTAATTTGCGTTCGAGTTTAGCTGCAATTTTCTGGTACGCACCAGCGAATCCAGCCCAATGGGTTGGTAACCTGCCTTTATTAGATATATTTGGTGTGGTGATGGTAACTCTAGGTGTATATCACCATGAACGCACAAGTAGTGACCGGCGCAGCTTAATTCTTTTTGGTAGTACTTTAATAATCTTGCTTATGACGGCTCTTAGTGGCGGTATTAATAGCCCGGGCTTTAGTCTCCTATTACCACTGGTGGCACTTTTCATCATTAGCGGATTATATGAGTTTTTAAATTTATGGAGAAAAGTATTCCCCGTTAATCCAATTGCCAAGATTTTGTCGGTTATGGTGGTGGCCATATTGGTAAGTGTAAGCTCATACTATCAGCTAAGCCGATATTTCATTGCTTGGTCTAACTCTCCGCAGACAAGGGACATCTATTCTGTTAATATAAAGTAGTTAATTCAAGATATTTGGAGGAAAAATGGGTAAACTAGACCAGGCAAAAATGCTCATGCAAGTCAAGAAAGTACAGAAAGAATTAAAGAAAACGATTATAGAAGCAGAAGGTGGTGGTGGAGCTGTAGTTGTAGAAATGACTGGCGAACAGAAACTTAAAAAAGTTCATATTGATCCAGACGAAGTCGATCTAGAAGACATCGGTCAGCTCGAGAGTTGGATTGAAGAAGCGTTCCAAGAAGCTATTGCTCAAAGTCAAAAAGTAGCCGCAGAAAAAATGGCACCATTTATGGGCATGCTCGGCAACCTAGGTTTATAGGAGTAATTTTGTCTGCACTTTTGCCGAAAAGTCTAGAAGATCTAATCGAGGCACTTCGAGTCTTGCCAGGAGTTGGCTCAAGAAGTGCCGAGCGTTATGCGTACTATTTACTTAAAAGCGACCCAGCTAAAACCATCCAACTTGCCAGCGCCTTAGAAAAACTCCATTCTGGGGTAGGTTACTGCCAGAAAACCTTTGCACTAGTACCAGCAGATCAGACTCTGTCGAGACTATATACCGATCCTGAACGTGATAAAACAGTTGTGGCAGTAGTTGCAGAACCTTTAGACGTAATTTCACTCGAAGCCACCGGAAGCTTTAATGGTACATATCATGTTCTGGGTGGGCTCTTGAGTCCAATAGATGGGATAGGGCCGGAAAATTTAAGAATCGGTCAACTAATCGAACGCGTTAAATCAGATAAAATAAAAGAAATCATTCTTGCTACCAATGCAAGTGTCGAGGGCGAATCAACTGCATATTTAATCAAGCAAAACCTTGAAGGTTTCGATATTAAGCTAACACGTTTAGCTCAAGGATTACCGATTGGCACAGATATCGAATATGCCGATCAGATT